>CAYNDC010000032.1:0-10280 GCA_964396085.1 uncultured Clostridium sp.
GGCGGGTCGGGTGTGCGGCAGGCGGCGTTTGCCGGGGTAAAAAAGCCAAGCGGCGCGCTTATTTTTTTGCGTTCATCGCCTGCATGACGCCAAGCACATGCGCGAGTCTTTTATCGTCGAGCTTCTTCGCCTGCGCGACCAGCTCCCTGAGCTTTTCGGGACAGGCGTTGCCCTCGTCGAAAAATTCCTGCGGCGTCACGCCGAGGTATTCGCAAATGTAGAAAAATGCCGCCATAGATGGGAGCGATTTTTTATTTTCGATGTTGTTGATATAATTGTCCGCTTGCCCCATTGAAAGCGACATGTCACGGGCCGAAACGCCCTTTTGCAACCTTAGATTTTACCTTGTGATGGTTTGTCCGCTCAAACGCTAACCCGCGCCGGGCTCCCCAGCGATCCCCTCGCCCACGCAGGCGCAGGCGCAGTAGCCCGGGGGCATAGGCGGGCGAACGAACGAGACGCCGAGCGCGCCGCCGTCGACCCTCCCGCCGCGCACGACCGAGAAGGCCGAAAAAGCATCGTCTATGCCGGTGCCCAGGTATTTGACATAGCTCTCCTTGGCGGTCCAAACCGAAAAAAAGGCCGCTTCCCCGCAGGCGAGCGCCATTTCCCGCTCGAGCGGATGGAAATAGCGGCGGGCGATGTTTTCCCACGCGCGGGGACGCACGCGCTCCAGGTCGAAGCCGACCGATCCCGGCGCGAACGCCGCGCCCCACATTTCCCCGCTGTGGCTAAGCGAAAAGCACGGCGCGCTCGCGCAATCGAAATAGGGCTTGCCAAGGGCGGTGCGCCGCAGCGTCCCCTCCCCGGGGCAGGCACAGCCTATGGCCGCGCAAAACAGGGCGGCGCTCTTTAGAAGGAGCGCCGGGCTCCCCTGCCCGTCGTATCCGGTTTGGAGGTATACGCGCAAGCGCCCGTCCTCAAAGCTCGTCACGGCTCGGTGATGCCCCTTTCGCGCATATAGTCGATGATGTCGCTCACGAGGTGGATGCCCCATACGTCCCGCGTGGGGATGGTGGTATCAAAGCGCTCTTCAAAGGCGCAGATGAGGTTCATGACATCGAAGCTCGTCAGCTCCAGATCCTTGACGAGGTCCGTATCGAGCGTGATTCCCTTTTTCCCCGTGATATTGTAAATGATCTCCGAAATCAGTTGAAGCAACTCCCACATCCCCCTCAGCGTTTGATTTTCCGGGTCGAGGTCTTTTCAAATTCGCCCGAGCTCAAGTTGACCATCTGAATCTGCTTATAGCTGGGCAGGCGCGCATTGACCCCATCCACGAAGCGCTGCAGCCGTTCGAGCACCTCGTAGGAGCTCATGCCCTGCGTGGCTTCCGGGTCCGGATAAATCGTCACGGCAACGCGCATGTCGTCCGCCGATTCGCCCGATGGCGCACCATGCGCGATGACCTCGCGCACGAGCGGCGCTCCTTCCAGATAGCTTTCGATTTCCTCCGGCGCGATTTTCTTGCCGTTTTTGAGCACGATCAGGTTTTTCTTGCGCCCGGTAATCTGCAAAAACCCCCGGCCATTCAGGTAACCGATATCCCCGGTTTTGAACCATTCCCCGTCAAAGGCTTCGGCCGTCCCCTCGGGATCCTTGTAATAGCCCTTCATGAGCATTTCGCCCGCGATGAGGATTTCCCCGTTTTCGATGCGCACCTGATAGCCCGGCAGGATTTGCCCCGCGCTGTGCGGCTCGTGGCAGCACACGCGGTTGACGCTCACCAGCGGCGAACATTCCGTAATGCCGTAGCCCTCCAGCACGAGGATGCCGAAGGCAAGCATATTATCCGCCACCGAATGCGCCAGATGCGCGCCGCCGCAAACGATGGTATGTAGGCGCCCCATTCCCTTTTGCTTTGCCTTGACCAGCAGCCCTATGGGGCGGCGATAGCCCACGGCGTTGCGCATGCCAAAGTACTTGAGCGCGTAGTCGCAAACCTTTTTATACCCGGCCGTCTCCATGCCCAGCACGAGGCGCCGGTAGAGCATCTCGACGAGCAGCGGAACGGCCATGATAATCTCCGCGTCAAACAGGACGAAATCCCGCGAAATGCGCTTGATATCGCCGCATACGCCAAGCTCCGCGCCCGCGAACAGGATGCATAATGCGCCGCAGGTTAGCCCGTAGGTGTGGTACATGGGCAGCGTCGTGAACACGCGCCGCGTGGGTTTGACCATCGAGATGGACCCGCACGCGTTGAGCGCGATGCCCTTTTGCGTGAGCATAACGGGTTTTGGCAGGCTCGAGGTGCCCGATGTGAAGGCGATGACCGCAACATCCTCCGGCGAGGGGAAAGCCTTTGCGAGCGCCTGCAGGTTTTCAGCATCCCGCGCCTCGTCCCGGGCGGTGAAATCCGCAAGCGTCTCGCAGTCCTTGGCGTACCCGTCGACGATGACGCGGATGCCGTGTTGTTCGAGCGACTCGCGCACGAGAGGGGCGAGTGACTCGGAAACGACGGCGATATGAACATCCGCGCTCTCCATCATGGTAAGGATCATCTGCTCGCTCTGTTCCTCGTCGATGAGCACGGCCACGTTGCCCGTCGCCGTGATGCCAAAGAACGTCCACAGCCACGCGTAGGAATTTTCGTATGCGATGGCCACATGTTCCCCGGCGTAGCCGTTGCGCACGAGCGCTGCGGCAAAAGCGGCGGAATCGGCCGCAAGCTGGTCATAGGTCTTTGTTTCTTCCTTGCCCGCACGGCTGTACCAGGTTACGGCGGGTGCGCTGCCGTGTGCTGCGATGCCCTGGAGCGCATGTCCCAAATCCCTGTAGCCGGGAGCTTCAAAGTAAGCTTTTTTCGTCCTCATTTTATTGCGCCTCCGCACGGTCGCTGAACGTCCAGGCGACCTCTTGTTGTAACTGATCATAGTGATCTAAAACCCGGAGAAACGCCTCCACAACATCCGGGTCAAACTGGCCGCCCTTGCCCTGCACGAGCTGTTCCATGGCGTTTTCAAAGGTGAGGTTGTCGCGGTACAGGCGGTGCGAGGTCATCGCGTCGAACGCATCCGCAACGGCGATGATGCGCGCCTCCTGGCGCATCCCGGCACTCGTGAGGCCGCGGGGATAGCCGGTGCCGTCGCAGCGCTCGTGATGCTCGAGCACGATCTGGGCGATGTCGCTAAAGGCGCTGATGGCGTTGAGGATCTCGTAGCCCCGCTCAGGATGCAGCTTGACGAGATCGTACTCCGCGTTGCTGAGGCGGCCGGGTTTGAGCAGCACGCTGTCGGGGATGGCAACCTTTCCCACATCGTGGAAAAGTCCAGCAAGCCGCACGCGCTCGCACACATTGGCATCAAGCCCCATTTCGCGCGCAATGTGCTCGGCGTAGTGCGAAACGCGGTCCGAATGGCCGCGCGTGTAGATATCCCGCGCGTCAACCACGAGGCGCAGCGACCGGATGACCTCGAGGTAGCTCTCGCCGAGCGTCGCGTACATCTGCTCGAGCTCTTTGTTCTTATGGTCCAGATCGTCCCGGTAGGCCTTGATGGTACGCATCTGTTTGATGCTCTTCACGCAGGACTCGATGAGAAGCTCAAGCTGGTCGAAGCGGTCGCTCTTTTCATAGTAGCCCTGGATATCCATCTCACGCAGCGCGCGCACCGGCGGCGCAAGGCTCTTATGGCCGGTGAGCATTATGATATAAATCTCTTTATCAAATTTACGCACCTCGTTGATGACCCGATCCCCCGTGATAGGCGCCATGAGGAAGTCGAGCAGGAGGATGTCGTAATGGGTCTCCCGCAACCGCTCGATGCCGCGGTAAGGGTCCGTCTCCACATCCACATCGTAGCCCGAAGTCGTAAAGTACGCTTGTAGCGTCGCCGTCATGATGGGATCGTCATCCAGCGTGAGGATGGAAAACCCTACTTTCTGCGCGCTTGCTTTGTTTTTTCTCACTGTTCACCCGCTTCCGGCAAAAGCCCGTCATTGCGCGTAATATATTCCGGGGAGATCTCAAGGCCAAACACCGCCCCGCCTCCGTCGCGGTCGTCTGCCCACATGCTGCCGCCGAATTTCGCCTTGATGACGGTGTTGGAGATATACACGCCAAGGCCCGTGCCCTGTGCCCCCTTGTTGGTGATCATCTGGCGGAAGAGCCTGTCCTTCACATCCGACGAAATGCCCGTCCCGCGGTCCTCCACGGTGAGGCGCAGCCCCGTATCCGCCATGGCAAAGCGGGCGGTGATCACCCCGCCGCCCTGGGGCTGCATCGCGCTTGCGGCGTTGGAGACAAGGTTGTTGACGACCTGCACCAGGCTGTTAATGTCCCCGTGGATGCGCACCTCCTGCTTCATTTCATTGACCACTTCAAGCCGGCAGGCCGTGCGCTGCATTTCGTGGCGCAAGAGCAGCGTCACGCGCTTCATCAACTCCGCCGGCGTGAAATCATCCCGCCCGTCCGCGCTGCTGATGTTGGCCGCCTGGCCTTTGACCGCCGTGATGATGTCGCTCATATACGCGCAGGCGTCGCGCATTTTGGAGAGCCAGTCGCGCATTTCAAAGTAGATTTCGCGGTAATCTTCCTCGGTGACCTCTTCGTCGCTCATGCTTGCCACGCACTCGTCGATGAGGTTGTCGATGGCTGCGCTGCTGCCCGAAATGCTCATAATGGGCGTTTTGAGGTTGTGCGCTAGGCCGCCCACCATCTGGCCGAGAGAGGCGAGGCGCTCCTGTTCCATAAGCCTTGTTTGGGAGTCATGCAGGCGCTGCATGCCATCCCGAAGCTTCGTGACATCCTTGAAGATGGCGACGAAGCCCTCGAGGATCTTATCGACGATCAGCGGCGTCAGGTCTACCATGAAAAACAGCTTCTGCTTGCTCACGAAAGCCGATTGCTCGAAAGAAATCGTCGAAAGGCTCTCCTGGCAGCTCGCGGTCGCGGCGAGGAGATTATACACAACGGTCTTGTTCTCGATATCCTCAGCCTTCACGCACTCCTCGAGCCTTTTGCCTCGCGTCATGCCGTACTGGCCGAAGATGTGTTCGAAGGCGGTATTGCAATCAATGATCATGCCGCGGTCGTCCGTCACGAGGTAGCAGTCGCTGATCCAGTCGAGCACCTTTTGCATGGCGATGGGCTTGATGTCGAGCATATGGTAATGGTAGATCGCATAGCCGTGCGACACGACCGTTGCGACAAACGCGAGGGGCGTCGTCGCGATGCTCACATCCAACACGTTGAGCGTCCCTAATAGGTTTACGATGCCGGGGATCAGGTTGCCCGCGCAGAACAAAATGGCCTGCTGCGTGATGAGCCTGCGCCGCACGAGCCGCGCGTAGCGCACCATCACAGCGATCGCCAGAAACGTGCACAAATAGCTGAATGCCGCCGAAAAGTAGATATACGGCCCGAAGACCACCTCGTTCCTGTAAAGGGAAAACACGCGGTAGTGCAGGTGGTGGAGCGGGTTCGTCCACACGACGATGTTGGTGATCAGCGCCGGGATAAACAGCAAGAAGTATTTTCCGGGCAGCGTTTCAAGGCCCTTTGCAAACACGAGCGAGATGAGCAGCGAGAGCACCGGCGCAAACGCGACGCCGACATAGGTAAGCGCATCGAGCGCCCGAAGCACATCCACGTTTGCGGGATCCGTAAAATTAGCTGCGATGACGGCGAGCATCCAAATGATCACGCTCACGGTCACGCTGAAATAGAGCTTATGGATGAGTTTGATGTTGCCTTGGCGCAGCCAGCGCATGATGAAAAAGGTCATCATTATAATGGCAACGAGCATGATGATCACAACAGTGTTCGATACCAGACCGGTCACCTCCCTCATCACTGGTTCATAAACGCGCGAAGCGCGGTACGTACATCGGCGCGACGCCAGAAAAAGCCCTTCTTTGCGAGCGCATCGCACGTAGCCCGTGCCTCAGGGTGGGCGCCGCAGGCCGCGCCGCCCGATACTCCCGCCCAGAACTCAAAGAGCATCACGAGTTCCGGCGAAGGCTCCGACTCGATGCGCCGGAGGAAGGCCTCATCGAAAACGGCATCCTCCACGAAAGCCGGCTTTTTATTCGAAAGCGCGCCGATAAGCTCCGCAAAGGGCACGCAGACCGGGTTAAACACATGGTATGTGGACGTATCGTCCTTGAGTAAAAGCACAATCGCCCGCGCACAGGCATCCACGGGGGTCAGCTCCATGGGCAGCTGCGCCATCGATTCCGGATAGGTTTCAAGCGTGAGCGCGCCGCGCATGAGGCCATAGAACGCGTTGGATTCCTTGTTGAGCTGGAACATGCCGTCGCTCTCCCGCCCCACGAGCCTGCCCACGCGGAAGATCCGCGTGCTTTTGAGCAGCCCTGCGCAACGGCGAACGAGCATCTCCGCGGCGCATTTGCCGCGCACATAGGCATTGCCTTCGCCTGCCGGATCTGCGGGCGGGCTCGACTCATCGAATATTCCGCAGTGCTTTTCGCCGGCGACGCTCATCGTCGACACATACGCGAAGCCCGCGCCGAGCTTCACGGCAAGCCGCACGGCGTTGGCGGTTCCCCCGGCGTTGATGCCCACGGAGGCGCGCGAGTCGGCCACATAATGCCGCACGTCCGCCGCGCAGTGCAAAAGCGTGTCCACGCGCCCGGTGAGGAACTTGATCTCGACGGGATCGAGGCCGAAGTCCGGCCTTTGGATATCGCCGCGCAGCACGCGAACGCGCGCGGCGTTCTCTTGGTTCCAGCTCGCGCCGAAATATTTTTCCATAACCGCGGCGAGCCGCCCGGGGTCATCCCCGCGCACGACGCACACGACCTCGCGGCCCTCGCCGCGCGCGAGCGCATCCACCAGATGCGCGCCTAAAAACCCCGTCGCGCCCGTGAGCAGCACAGCGCCCTGCCCCGGCCTGTTCGGCCGGGCGGCATCCGCGTCCATCTCCGGCGATGCCTCTGCCGTTGTCGCAGGCTCTGCCGCCTCGAGCGGTCGTTCCGTTCTGATTGCTGCCGTATCAACCCGCGCGCTGGCCATTGCCGCTGCCGTTGGCGTTTCCGGTTGCGGCTCTTGTTCATGCTCCTCCTCACCGGCGGTTCCCCCGCGCAGGAGCGCGATCTGGGCGTCAAGGTTCGGGTTTGCATAAAACTGCGCGAGGGTCATCGCATACCCTGCGTTGTAATAGCGTGAAATCGCATCGAGCGCGGACAGGGAGCTGCCTCCCTGCTCGAAGAAGGTTGCGTGCAGGTCTATCTCCGCCCGCTTGAGAACCTCCTGCCAGATTTCCTGCAGCACCTGCGCGATCGGCCGCCTGGGGGCTGCCGCGGGCACTTCCGGCGTCGCCGGCGGCGCGGATACGGCCGGTTGCGCCTCGGTGGCCGGTTCGCACGGAATCGCCGCCGGCTCCGGCGCGCGTGGGGCTGCCAAGGCCACAAGGTCGATCTTGCCCGAGGCGTTGCGCGGCATAGCGGGCAGCAGCACGATCTCCGCCGGCACCAAAAAGGCCGGCAGGGAGGCCGCAAGCTCTTGTTTGATCCCCTCCTGCGTGAGCGTTGTGCCATCGGCCGCCACGACGACGGCGCGCAGGCGTTTTTCGCCATTTTCCATGAGGACTGCGATGGTGACGGCCTCCGCCACGCCGGGGAGCGCGAGCAGACGCGCGGTGACCTCCTCCGGCTCCACGCGCTGGCCGTTGATCTTCACCTGTGCATCGCGGCGGCCGAGGAACTCGATGGTCCCATCCGGCAAGAGGCGGCCAAAATCGCCGCTCTTATACATGCGCGCGTTGGGGAAGAACGGATCCGGCACGAAAGCTGCGTCGGTCAGCTCCTTTTGCTTGACGTAGCCCTTGGCCAGGCAGACGCCCGCGAGGTATATTTCCCCGCGCGCCGTGGGCATGACGCGCCGCCGCTGGGCATCCAGCACATAGAGGCGGCAGTTGCCAAGCGCCCAGCCGATGGTGATGCGAGCCGTCTCGCCCGAGGATTCGATCCCGCTCACATAAACCGCGGCCTCCGTGGGCCCGTACATGTTATGGAGCTTCGCCTTGGTCGCCGCACGCCAAAGGCCCGTGAGGTGCAGAGTAAGCGGTTCGCCCACGAGGATCATCGCGCCAAGGCGCGAGACGGCCTTGACAAAGGCGTCGCTTCCCATGCACATCTGCAGCCGCGAGGGGGTGAGCTGAGCGGTATCCACGCTCTCCGCCTCGATGAGGCGCGCGAGTTCGTGGGGCAGGAGCATCTCCTGCTCATCCGCCAGCGCCACGCATTTGCCAAGCGCAAGCGCGAGCAGGGATTCGGTGATGAAGATATCGAACGTGATGTTGGTCGAGCACAACACGGTTTTCGCCTGCGCGCCGATGATGGGCGTCATGGCGTCAAGCAGATTGGCAATCGCCGCGTGCGTGTTGAGCGCGCCCTTAGGGGCGCCCGTGGTGCCCGAGGTAAACAGGATGTAGATGCCATCCTCCCCGCTGCGCTCCAGCAGCGTGGGAAGCTTGGCCGCGGGCGCATCGGGAAGCTGCTCCATCGCGCACACGGGGCAGGCAAGCTGCGCCCCTTCGAGCGCGGCGACCGCCGCGCTGTCGGCGAGGATGAGCTTCGCGTCGGCGGTTTCCGCCATATAGGCGAGCCGGCTGACCGGATAATCCAACAGCGCAGGCATATACACGCAGCCGGCTTTCATGATGCCCAAAAGGGCTACGAGCATGTCCGGCGTGCGCGCATGCACAAGGCCGATGACATCCCCCCGCTTCGCGCCAAGCGCCGCGAGGGAGCAGGCAATGCCCTGCGCGCGCTGCATGAGCGCGGCGTAGGTCGTCGTTTCCCCATGAAAGCGCACGGCCGGCGCATCCGGCGTGCGGCGCGCGGCGTGGGAGATGGTGAAGTCGAGCGGAATATCCGCAAACGGGGTGCGGCGCCTATCCGGCACATCGAACAGGTCGTAGCGATCCTGCGCGTCAATCGGGTCTATGTCACACAGCCGCGCGTCCTTCGCTACGAGCATTGCCTCCACGATCGTGCGGTAGCTGCGCGCCCAAAGCGAAGCCGTCGCCTCGTCGAGGAGGGAGGTTGCGTATTCGAGCGTGAAGGAGTAGCCCTGCTTCTGCTTGGCGGCCTCGATGGAAAGCGGGAACTTGGCAAAGCCGGTATCCGCCGCGACCGGACTGAGCGTTTCTCCCAAAAAGGTGAAGTCGCCTTCGATATCCGGGCGCATGGAGAACATGCTGTTGAAGATGCGTCCGCCCGCGTCCCCGTTCGCCGCCTTGAGCAGCGCACCGAAGGAAACGTCCTGATTTTCCAGCATCTCGAGCGTTTCCCGGCGAGCGGCCTCGACGAGTTCGTCCAGGTGCATCTCGGGCGTGAGGCGAATGCGCAGCGGCAGCGTGCGGATGAACGGCCCGCAAACCTCCCACAATTCCGCAGACGTCCTGCCCGAGACGGGCGTGCCGAAGATCAAATCCTGCTCGCCGGTGAGCTTGTGCAGCATAAGCGCAAACGCCGAGGCAAAAAGCATGAAGGGCGAAACGCCGGCGCTCGCGCAGAATGCGTCCACCTGCCCCGAAACATCACCACAAAGCGCAAAGAGCTGCTTTCCGCCCGGGTAGGGGGAGGCCGCGCTCTCGCGCCTGTCCAACGGAAGATCGGGCAGCGCGGGCATGTTGGCGAGCTTTTCCTTCCAATGGGCGATCACAGCCTCGTGCTCGCCGCGCTTGGCGCGCCAAAGGGCATAGTCCCCAAAGCTCACGCCCGGCGTATAGCTCTGCTTGTTGTAAAGCGCGTCGAGCTTTTTCATCAGCAGGGGACTGGTGAGTCCATCCCCAATGAGGTGATGGGTATCCACGAACAGGTAGGATTCGCCCGCGGGAGAATCCCACAGCGCCGCGCGCAGCAGCGGCGGGCGCGTCACATCAAACGGCTTGAGGAAGGCCTCTGCCGCCGCATCAAAATGCGCGCCGTCGAGGACATCCAGGCCGAATGCCGCGCTTTCCCAAACGCGCTGCACGAGGCCGTTTTCGTTGATTTCAAAGCTGGTGCGCAAAAGCTTCTCCCCGGCGATGAGATCTCGGAATGCCGCCAGCAGCCGCCCGCGATCCACCCCTTGGGGCAGGCGGAATGCGCCCGGCATGTTGTAGGCGAGCGAGGAGGGGTCCTTTTGCGATTCGAAATAGAGGCTCAGTTGCGTGGGCGTCGCCGGGTAACGCGTTTGATCCGCCAGGACGGGGATCGTCCGCCCCATCGGCGCGGGCTCCTCCAAATTCTGCCCGAGTGCCACGGCGGTCCGCCGCGCGGTGCGGTAGGCGTAGAGGTCCGCCACGCTCAGCTTAACGCTAAGAGCCTGC
>CAYNDC010000033.1:0-10132 GCA_964396085.1 uncultured Clostridium sp.
CGCCAGGTGGCCGAGGAGCGGCGCGATAAGCAAAAGGCCGAGCAGCTCAAGAACCTCTCCAAGGTTTCGCTCGACGATCTGTTCAGCCAGATCGCGGAGGGCGAGATTAAGGATCTCAACGTCATCGTCAAGGCGGATGTGCAGGGCTCTGTGGAGGCTGTCAAGCAGGCGCTCGAAAAGCTCTCCAACGAGGAGGTGCGCGTGCGCTGCATCCACGGTGGCGTGGGCGCAATTACCGATACGGATATCATGTTCGCCTCCGCTTCCAACGCAATCGTCATCGGCTTCAACGTGCGACCGGCGGCGAGCGCGCGCGCAGCGGCTGAAAAGGAAAACGTGGATATGCGGCTTTATCGCATCATCTACAACGCCATTGAGGACATTCAGAACGCCATGAAGGGCATGTTCAAACCGGTCTTCAAGGAGGTTGAGCTTGGCCACATCAGTGTGCGCGAGACCTTCAAGGTGAGCGGCGTGGGCACCATCGCCGGCGCGTATGTGCAGGAGGGCAAGGTTTCCCGCAGCGCGCAGGTGCGCGTGGTGCGCGGCGGCATCGTTGTGCACGAGGGCAAGATCAGCTCGCTCAAGCGCTTTAAGGACGATGTGAAGGAAGTGTCCGTCGGCTACGAGTGCGGCATCGGCATCGACAACTTCAACGACCTCCAGATCGGCGATATCATCGAAGCGTTCGTCATCGAGGAAGTCAAGCGATAATTAGGGACGGAGCGCGTCCCCAGGGAAGGAACACAATGGCGAACATACGAGGCGGCCGAATCAACGAGGAGGTCAAAAAAACCATCAGCGACATCGTGCGGGATATGAAGGATCCGCGCGTGTCGCCCATGACGACGATCATGAGCGCTGAGGTCACCAACGACCAGAAGCTCGCCAAGGTCATGGTCAGCGTGTACGATGCGGATGAGGCTGTGCGAACGGAGACGGTCGCCGCGCTCAACAGGGCGGCGGGTTTTATCCGCCGCGAGATCGGCATGCGCATGGATTTGCGCCAGCTTCCGCAGCTCAAGTTCGCGCTCGACCATTCCATCGAATACAGCGTGCACATCGCGGGGATTCTGGATGAGCTCAAGCGCGCCCGCCCGGAGGAATAACATGGACGCCCTCAAGGCTATCGCCGCGCTCATCAAAGAGAACGACGATTTTCTCATCATCTCCCACGTAAGCCCCGACGGGGATACGCTTGGTTCCGTGCTCGCGCTCGCGCATATGCTAGAAGTGCTTGGCAAGCGTGTGCAGGCTGTGTGCGCAGACCGTGTTCCGCACATCTACGGGTTTTTACCGGGCGCTTCCCGCATGCTCCTGCCAGCGCAGGCGCGCGCGGCACGCGTCGCCATTGCCGTGGATTGTGCGGACGCGCAGCGACTCGATGCGGCGCTGCCGCTTTTCGAGGCGGCAACGGTTACCTGCAACATCGACCACCATATGACCAACACCGAATATGCGGCTTATAACTATGTTCGGGGCAAGGCCGCAGCCACGGCAGAAATGATCTTCTCGCTCCTTGGCGCGCTGGACGCGGAGCCGGATGCGGATGCCGCAAGCTGCCTCTACGCTGCGCTCATCTCCGACACGGGCAGCTTTGCGTATTCCAACACCACGCCGGAAACGCTGCGTATCGCCGCGCGGCTCATGGAGCGCGGGGCGGAGCATTCGCGCATCAACCGCCTCATTTATCGGACAATCCCGTTCCAAAAGAAAAAGCTGTTAGGCGCTGCCCTCATCGGGCTTGAACTTTATGAGGACGGTAAAATCGGCGCGACCTGCCTGAATCGGGAGCAGGTCGCCTCCTGCGGGGCCGGCGAGGAGGATACCGAGGGCATCATCGACCATATTCGAGACATTGAGGGCGTGGAGGTTGCGCTGTTCATCCGCGAGACGGAAGCGGGCGTTTATAAGGTCAGCCTGCGCTCCAAATCCTATGCGGATGTGGGGCAGATCGCCAAGCTTTTGGGCGGCGGCGGGCATATGCGCGCCGCGGGCTATACCGCCTACGGAGAGTTAAGCGGGGTCGCCGCAGAGGCGCTCAGGCTCGCCCGGGACGCGGTGCGCAAATGATCGAAGGCGTCGTCAATCTCTTAAAACCGCCCGGCATGACCTCCAGCGACGCCGTGGCGGATATCCGTAAGCTCTTTGGCATAAAGCGCGTGGGGCATACGGGCACGCTCGATCCCGGCGCATCGGGAGTGCTGCCCATCTGCATCGGCCGCGCGACGCGGCTGTTCGATTATCTTGTGGATAAGCAAAAAGAATATGTAGCCGAGGTCGCCTTCGGCGCCGCAACCGATACGCAGGATTCCTACGGGAAGGTCATCGCCACCGCCCCGGCCTGCGTGACGCGCGAGGCGCTGGAGTCTGTTTTGCCGCGTTTTACGGGCACGATTGACCAGGCGGTGCCCATGTACAGCGCGGTGCGCCTGGGCGGCAAAAAGCTTTACGAACTTGCGCGTGAGGGCGCAAGCGATGTGAGGATTACGCGCGGCATTGAGGTCTATGCGCTCGAGCTCGTCGCGCAAACCGGGGAAAACCGATTCCTGCTCAAAATGCTTTGCTCCAAGGGCACCTATGTGCGCACGCTCTGCGCGGATTTGGGGGCAGCCCTTGACGTACCCGCGCATATGTCGTTTTTGCTGCGCACGCGTTCGGGCAGCTTTTCCATCGAAGGCGCGCACACGCTTGCGGAGCTGACGGCGCTCCGGGAAGATGGCCGCTTGGCGGAGGCTGTGACCTCCATCGAGCAGGCGCTTTCCATGCTGGGTGAGGCGCGGCTTGCGCTTTCCGATCAGGATGAACGCCTGCTTGTCAACGGCGCGTGGATAGAGAATGATGCGCTTGCCATTTATTGCGAGGAGACCCCGCTTCGCGTCTACGCCAACGGCGCATTTTTGGGAATCGGCCTGGCAAAGGCCGGCGGGATTCACATCCGGCTCAATCTCACGAAGGGAGGGGAGGACGCATGATCGGGAGAGCCGTAGCCTTGGGCACATTCGACGGCATGCATTTGGGCCACACCGCCCTGATCGAGCGCATGCGCACACGCGCGCGCGAACGGGCGCTCACCCCGCTGATCTATACGTTTTCCAACCACCCGATGGCGGCGTTTGGCACGCCCCCGCCGCTTTTGATGACGAATGCCGCGCGCATCGCAGCGCTTAGTCAGCTGTGCGAGGTTGTCGCGGATGAGTTTACGCCTGCGTTCGCGCAAACCACGCCGCGCGCGTTCGTCGAAATGCTCGTTTCCCGCTTTGGCGTGCGCCACGTCGTCGCGGGCTATAACTACACCTTCGGCAGCCGCGGCGCAGGGGATGTCGCGCTGCTGGCAAAGCTTGGCGAGGAGTACGGCTTCACGCTCGATGTTATGCCGCCCGTGCTTTTTCAGGGCGAGCCGCTCTCGAGCACGCGCGTTCGTAAAACGCTCGAGCAGGGGGATGTCGCCGCGGCGGCGGTGATGCTCGGGCGGCCTTACGAGCTTGCCGGCACGGTTACGGCCAACCGCGGCATCGGCACGCGGCTTGGCTTCCCCACGGCGAACCTCGCGGGCATCGATGGCCTTGCCTTGCCGGCACACGGCGTTTACGCGGCTCGCGCGCGGGTGGCCAAAGGGATGTTTCCCGCGGTCACTAACGTGGGCACCAATCCGACAGTCGGCGGGGAGAAGGTGAGCGTGGAAACGCATCTGATCGGCTTTTCGGGCGAACTGTACGGCGAGCGGATGGATGTCTTTTTCATCGAACGCCTGCGCGCGGAGGAGACGTTCGATGGTCTCGAGGCGCTTCGGGCGCGCATCGCGCTGGATGTGGAAAAGGCCGAAAAAATGCTGGAAGTCCGATAAAACGCGATTTACAAAGCGCCCCATTCATGATATACTTCGAGAGTCAAGAACCCCTCGCTGAGTTTTGCGACGACTCCGACGCATTACACGGCCCGGGGCGATGATTACTATAACAGGAGGAACAGCACCCAATGCCTACCAAACAGGAAATTATCGAAAAGTACCAGCTCCACGAGGGAGACACCGGCTCCCCCGAGGTGCAGATTGCGCTTCTTACCGAGCGCATCAACCACCTAAACGAGCATCTCAAGGTCCACAAGAAGGACTTCCACTCCCGCCGCGGCCTGCTTAAGATGGTCGGCCAGCGCAGGGGCCTGCTCAACTACCTAAAGGAAACGGAAATCGAGCGTTACCGCAAGATTATCGCGGACCTTGGTTTGAGGAAATAAGGCAAAGCAACAAAACGCCCTCGAGTGGGGGCGTTTTGCTTTCCGCTTTGCCCGTAAGCGGGGCGCCGGATACCCATCCGCGCGCCCCGTGTGAGGTTTGCTTTAGGCTTTGCTGTCGAACCCTTGCCCGCATAGATACGCTTCCGGCCATCACCGACTTTGGCCGGCGCAGGGATTCTTGTGATTTAGCTGCATTTGGACGTTCTTCGTTATATTTTGCTTCAGCCACGCTAAAAAAGCGTGGCCATTCGCCCTGAGAATGCTATAATGAAATCATTAAAACTGGAGGGGAGCAGCCATGCCCAAACAAATTCCGCATTTCGATTATTCGCGTTGCATCAAGTGCGGCCAATGCGCGCTATGGTGTCCGGTGAACTATCTCTCGATGACCCTTTCCGATCCAAAGGATCCGGAAAACCCCTTTCCCGAGCGCACGGGCGACGTGTGCCTGGGTTGCGGCCAGTGCTCGAAGGAGTGCGCGGTTGGAGCCATTACGATGGGCCCGCCCGTGTAAGCGCACGATGCGGAATCGCGGTGCGCTCTTGAATCTTTAGCGAATCAGTTGATATAATAAACAAAACATTTCTTTGATCGGAGGGGGAGCACGCATGGCTATCTTTGACAAGATCGGTGAATTTGCCAAATCCGCCACGGAAAAGGCGGGGGACAAAATCGAAACCAGCCGGCTTAACGGCAAAATTCGCAGCGAACAGCAGGCGATAACGGGCTACCACACGGAGCTTGGCGCGCGCTATTGGGAGCAGATCTCCGCGGGCGCGCTCGAAGCTGACCCGGCCGTATCCGACATTATCGAAAAAATCAAGGGGGCATATGCCAACATAGCCGCTACGGAGGCTGAGATTCAAAAAATCGAGGAGGAGCGCGCCGCTGCCGAGGCCGCCGCGAAGGCCGCCGCCGAGGCGAGGGCAGCCGCCCAAGCCGCCGCGCAGAGCGCCCCCCCGTATGTAGCGCCGGTTTTTGAGGCGCCCCCCGCGCAGCCGCAGCCCTTCACCGCAGCGCCCACAGAGGTAAGCTTTGAGGCGGATGCTGCCGCTGCTCCCGTTCAGGGTGAATATCGCTTCGGCGCGCCGCAGCAGCCTGTGCAACCGCCGGTTCAACAGCCCGCGGAACCGCTGGCGGAGCCGCTGTCTGCGCCTGCCGGCGCCCTGTGCGGCAATTGCGGCACGGCGCTCAACCCCGGCGCGAAGTTCTGCAGGGAGTGCGGCACCCCCGTGCCCGTACCCGCTCCGGCCGCACCGGCGAAACGCTTCTGCGCCAACTGCGGGCGGGAGCTTGCATCGGGCGCGCGCTTCTGCCCGGAGTGCGGAGCCAAAACATGACGGATTCGCGCAACGCTATGAAGAGTAAAGTATATTTCGCGAACATGCGCGCGAGCTTCCGGGAGTCCCTTCCCGCGAAGCTTACGCGCCTCATCGACCGGGCCGGTCTTGGCTCGATCGACATGACCGATAAATTCGTCGCCATCAAAATGCATTTCGGGGAGCCTGGCAACCTTGCCTACCTGCGCCCGAATTATGCTAAAGCCGTGGCGGATTATGTGCGCGCGCACGGAGGCAAGCCCTTTTTGACGGATTGCAGCACGCTGTATGTGGGCGGGCGGCGCAACGCGCTCGACCATCTCGAGAGCGCGTACGTCAACGGCTTTTCGCCGTTTTCAACGGGCTGCCATGTCATCATCGCGGATGGGCTCAAGGGCACCGACGAGGCCGAGATCGAGATCGACGGCGATGAGGTCAAGTGCGCCAAAATCGGCCGTGCGCTCGCCGATGCACAGGTAATCATCAGCCTTTCCCATTTTAAGGGGCATATGTCCACTGGCTTTGGCGGCGCCATCAAGAACATCGGCATGGGCGGCGGCTCCCGCGCGGGTAAAATGGAACAGCATAGCGCGGGGAAACCCGGGATTAACGAGCAACGCTGTATCTGCTGCGAAACCTGCGCAACCGTCTGCGCGCACGATGCGATTTCCTTCGATCCAGGATACGCCGTGATCGACGAGGGGCGCTGCGTGGGCTGCCACCGCTGCTTGGGCGTGTGCCCGACGGATGCGGTCGTCTCCCTTTGGGATGCGGATAACGCCATTTTGAACCGCCGCATGGTGGAGTATACGCTGGCGGTCCTCAAGGACAAGCCCTCCTTCCATATCAGCCTGGCGATTGACATTTCGCCCGCCTGCGATTGCGAGGCGCACAACGACGTGCCCATCGTCGGGGATGTGGGCATGTTCGCCTCCTTTGATCCTGTGGCGCTGGATTTGGCCTGCGCGAATGCGGTCAATGCGATGCCTGTGAATCCCCAAAGCGTGCTCGCGGCCGACGCGGGGGATGATCACATTAACGCGCTCCACCCCGACACGAGTTGGCGCGTGCAGATCGAGCATGGCGTCAAAATGGGCATTGGCAGCGACGATTACGAACTGATCGAGATTTAGAGCAACACCGCACTTTCGGGTGTACGCCTACGGGGGATGGCATGCCATCCCCCGTTTTTAGAAAAAGAGATTGACACGCATCCTGTGCGTTGTGTATAATAGACAACGCCGTGAGAAAACGCGCTCGGTTCGTCTAGTGGCCTAGGACACCGCCCTCTCACGGCGGGAACAGGGGTTCGACTCCCCTACCGGGTGCCAGAATGAGAGAAAAAAGCTCCTAATTTAGGGGCTTTTCTCTTTGCTTGTAGGTGTTCTGTTTGTAATAGCTTTTAACGCATATAATGCTGTGTTGCCCTGCTTGTGCAGATGAAGAAAAAGCCCCGAAACGCCAGACGTTCGGGGGCTCAACTTGATTCGGGCAGCCGCAGTTCCACTTCCTTGCTTTGCGTACCGCCCCTCATTTCAAATCGTCGTCGATCATTTCATAAAAAACATCCTCGGGAATGACCTCAATCTCAAACCCGTCGAGCATGAGCTGCTCGGCTTTCCTTTGCTTGGCGCTCTTGCCGCCCCGGACCGGGTATGCGGAGACGGTTTCGCCGAGCACCAGGCAGTTGGTTCGCCGGCTGACGGCATCTGCGCACGAGCCGCCGCGATCCGCCACCGCCTGCATCGCCTCGGCGCGGCTCATGCGCGCAAGCTCTCCCGTGAAAGCGAACACCTTGCCGTAGCAAGCGCAGTCCTTATCGAACTCGATACGGTCTGTGTATATATCCGCCGCGCGCGGCGCTTTACTCTTGCGTTGCACAGTGGCTTCGTCGATGCCGTGCGTTCTCGCGTAGGTTTTCATATACTCATAGCTGTCGATCGTCTGGATGGCATCCGCGAGCGCGCGATGCTCCACCGTTTCCCCCAAGCCAAAGCGCGCCACCAAGTCGGAAAGCCTGTGGTGCGCATATCCGGGGAAAAGCCTGCGGCTCAGGCGCATGGTGTCCGTGAAGTCGTTGGGGAAAGGCCTGGCAAGCCGTTCGCACGCGGCATAGAGAAAGCCAAGATCGAAGCTCACGTTGTGGCCGAGAATCACATCCTCCCCGGCGAACTCTAAAAACGCAGGCAGGACATCGTCTATCGTCGGCGCATCCACAAGCATATGGTCCGTTATGCCCGTCAATCGCGTGATGAACGGGTCTAGCGGGCGCTCGGGGTTGACTAGCCGCGAAAAGCGCTCGTCGATGCAGCCGCCGCACACGCGCACCGCACCAAATTCGATGATGGCATCGCGCCGAGGGTCAAGGCCTGTAGTTTCCAGGTCAACGGCCACGTAATCCTGTGTAAAGAGTATGAGTTCTCTGCCCCGGGGCGTGCGGGAAGAGGCAGTTTTGTGAAAGGGAGTGGTAGGACCCATATCGACCTCCGCCATGTTCGCGATCCATTCGCTCTGTGAAGCATATCATATCCGGCGCGCCCGCGCCATCCCCGCGCATCTGTGATTGACACCCCGGCGTACCATCGGCTACAATCAAGTAACACAAAAAGGAAACGCAGGTTCGTTTTGCCGTTCCCATCTTGCGTAAACAGAAAGGACAGCCATATATGGACGGTACCACCGCGATACCCAAGCTCAGTTTTTTAGAGAAGCTGGGCTTCGGGGCATTTTCACTCGGGTCCAACATCGTATTCCAGTTTAAGAACATCTATTATCTGTTCTTTTTGACCAACGTGCTCATGGTGGATGTGGCCGTTGCCGGCACCATCCTCGCTCTGGGCACCGTTTGGGATGCAATCAACGACCCGCTTGTGGGCTATTACGCGATTAACCACCGTTTCCGCAGCGGGGAGCGCGTGCGGCCGTTTGCCTTGTGGTATGCGGTGCCGTGGGCGTTTTCCATGGTGCTGCTCTTTACGAATTTCAAGTTGAACGCAGTGCAGACGGTCGTCGTCGCGGCGGTGGTGTATTTTGTGTTCGAGCTGCTCAACACGGCCGTCGCCATTCCTTATAACACCATGGGCAGCCTCGCCACCAACCTCGATGCGGACCGGCGCTCCATCAATGTGTTCCGAACATTGGGCAGCAGCTTTGGCATGGCCATCGGCTCCGTCTCCTGCCTGCCGCTTTTAAAGCTCTTCGGCGGCCTCGACCAGGCGGGCAACCTCAACGAGCATTCCAGCCGCGGCTTCTTGTATGTGGCCTGCATCATGGGGGTCGTGTGCATTCTGGGCTGCTTAACGCATTACTACACCACGAAAGAACGCGTGAAGCCCAAAGAGGAGGAGGAACCCATCTCCATCCTGAAAACGTTCCGCACACTCTATGGCTACCGTCCCTATGTCATGAACATGCTCTATATCATCTGCTACGGCCTGACCGTTATGCTGGTGATGAACTGCCTCAATTATTATGCCACTTATGTGATGGGCTCCACCGCCGCGGCGACGAACATTCAGGTCGCATATCTCATCAGCGCGGTAGGCATCTCCTTCCTCATCAGCCCCATCGATAAGAGAATCGGCCGCAAGGCGACGATGCTCCTCGCTGCCGTTGTTTTGGTGCTCGGCAAAATCTGGTTCATCATCAACCCGTTTGCCCTTGGCGCCATCTATGTGAGCGCCGTCACCACAGGCATTGGGGCGACGATCACGTTCGTGATGTTCAACACCAACCGCAACAACCTTTCCGACCTGGTCGAGAAGCGCGCCGGGCGCCGCATGGACGGCATGATCGGCACGGCGGATAACCTTGCCTCCAAGCTTGGGGAGGCCGGGGCGGTGCAGCTGGTGGGCATCACACTCTCCCGCGCGGGACTTGATGCAAGCCTCGCGCAGCAGCCTGCAATGGCGATCGAGCGCATCAATATTCTGCTTGGCTGGGCGCCGGCCCTCGTCGGCGTGCTGATGATCGTTGTGGTGCTCTTCCTCAACATCGAGCGGGAAATGAGCCACATGAAGCAAAGTGAGGCGCAGGCGGGCTGACGCTCTGCCGTTGCACGCAGGGAAGGAGAAACTATGGATTTAAGGGAAATCATGCGTCAGGAAAGCTTCGCCGTCGTGGGCGATACGCTCAACGAGGAAAAGTACGCTTACCGCATCAAACAGGGGCTTCTGGAGCAGGGCTATACCGTCCATGCCGTGGGCAAGGAGCTTGCCTCCCTCAACGATGTGCCCGGGGAGATCGATATCATCGACCTATGCATTCATCCGGCTAAGGGCATCAAGCTGCTCAGGGAGTGCCGTAAGAGCTTCAAGTGCATCCTCATCCAACCGGGGGCGGAGAGCGCGGAGATTTTTGCCTATCTCGATGCGCAAAACCTGCCTTATATAGAGGGCTGTGTGCTCGTGGGGTTGAGCCTGTATCCCAGGCAATAGCACGGCCGGCGGTTCCATGGGGTGGCGATCATCCTACGATCCAATCAATAAAAAGGGCTCTCCGTCAATAGTTGGGGTAGAAGGAAAACGAAGGAATAGACTAAGGAACACGGCAGGCTGATTGCGGAAGCGATTAGCCTG
>CAYNDC010000034.1:0-10110 GCA_964396085.1 uncultured Clostridium sp.
ATGACGGATGGGAAATCAGAACCATCTGGGGTGTAGGATACAAATTTGAGGTGACGCCGTGAAAAACAAAATCCGTTTTCGGCTTCTACTGTATTTTTCCGGCTCGCTGCTCGTTTTTTCTCTTATCATCGGGCTGATATTCTTCATTCTTTTTTCAAGGCACAACATGGACGTCCATAAAGCCGAGTTGGAGAACCGCGCCGAGAACATTGCAGAGGCGCTGGCCGGATTTAGGGTTGACAGCGTGGATCAGGGGCAGGGGCACGGCATGATGGGTCAGGGCACGGGGTACGGTGCGTATCTTCGATTCCTTGATGATATTGCCATGGCCGATGTCTGGATTGTTGACCGCAATCTGGATCAAATTACTCGTGACCATGGACAGGCCAGCCTTGCATACAACGAACTGCCACCCGGCGCGGAAGCCGTCATCATGGCAGCAATGGATGGGAAAACAACCTTCAGCGAGAATTTCGGCGCGTTTGTTGGCGCGCCTTCCATCACTGTGGCTGCGCCGATTATGCTTTCAGACGGGGAGATTGTCGGGGTTATTCTTCTGCACGAAAAGGTTGAGAATATCCGGGGTGCAACCGAAAGCGGTCTTGTCCTGCTGCTGTTGAGCATGGGAACGGCAATTATTATCTCGTTTTTCATCGCGGGTGCATTAGCAGAGCACTTTACAAAGCCACTTGGCAAAATGAAAACCGCTGCGTTGAAGATCAGTAGCGGCGATTACGCGGTAAAGACCGGTGTCGCGCAGAAAGACGAAATCGGCGAACTGGCCACCGCGCTAGACAATATGACGGAAAAGCTGGACGCCGCTTCCAAAGAAAGTGCTAAGCTCGAAAAGCTGCGGCGCGATTTTGTGGCGAACATCTCCCACGAGCTTCGAACGCCCGTTACCGTCATCCGTGGCTCGCTGGAAGCGCTTTGCGACGGCGTGGTGTCAGAACCTCGTATGGTGGAGGATTATCACCGGCAGATGCTTTCAGAAAGTGTCTATCTGGAACGACTGGTTTCCGACCTGCTTGATCTCGCGAGGCTGCAGAATTCTGAATTTACGATGGAAATGAGCGAAGTGAACTTGAAGGATATCGTGGAGGATGCCGTACGCAGTATCCGGCGTGTCGCAGAAGAGAAACATGTGGAAATCCGGCTAACCAGTGTGGATAAGAACTTTATTGTATTCGGCGATTATGGCAGGCTGCGGCAAATGCTGTTAATCCTTTTAGACAATGCCGTCAAGTTTTCACCGGCGGGAGGGACTGTGGATGTCACGCTTGCCGAAACGCCAGACAAAACCACCTTGTCTATCCGCGATCAGGGCCCTGGTATTGCTGCGGAAGATTTGCCGTATATATTTGAACGGTTTTATAAACAACGATCGGAAGCAAACAAAACCGGCACTGGCCTTGGTCTTGCTATTGCAAAGCAAATAGCGGACAAACATTATGCCATTATTGAGGCTAAAAACAGGCCCGATATCGGTGCTGAGTTTGTGATAGCTTTTAAGGTGCCAGTGCTCCGGTAAGGTTCATTGCATTCACCGATTATAATTATGAGTATATTTTATAAATAAAAAGCCATGAAATGCACCAAAATCAAAGGTTGCACCAAGAAATGCACCAAAAATCTGGATTTGCACCAAAACGGCTGCTCGTTAACGATTTGTTGGAGGCATGGCGATGACTGGGAGCAAAACCGGTGTTTCAAAGGCGAAAACCGTACTGGATTCCGCTCATTGCCGCTCACTTGCGAAACCTTCATGTGTCAACAGAGCCCTAGTTTACGGGCTTTTGGGGCATAAAAATAACCGCAGCATACCAATACTGAATTGTATCAATATACTGCGATTAAGTTGTGTTATCAACTATATTTTGATACAATGCACCATTTTTGCCGGCCATAGAGGGTTCGTTAACGAGCAAGGGGTTCGTTAACGGGCAGGGGGTATCGTTAACGGGCAAGGGTATCACTCACGAGCGGCTCAGAGAGTTTCGCGTCCACGCTTATATGGCGGATATCCCGGAGTTTGAGGCGTGCCTAACAATGCTCAATATTGTTCATATTTGGCATTCTTCTTTTTATTAAGCGCCTTATATAAAATCACGGAGCGTGTAATCAGGCAACAACATCAATTGGCTCACCTCCTTTTTGTAGATAGCCGACTGACAATATGCTGCGCCTCTTCCGCGAGCGAAAAAACATCCAAGGTGGAGAACTTACCCCGTTCGTAGAGAATTTTTCCGCGCACCATGGTCATTACGACGTTTCTCCCCGTCGCCGCATAGACTGCGGCGGAAACGGGGTCGTAGACCGGATACATGGACAGGCTGCGCGCATCGAGCAGAATCAGGTCGGCGTATAGCCCTTCCTGGATACGGCCTGTCTCGGCGTCTCTGCCCTGCGCTTTCGCCCCGTTGACTGTGGCCATTTTCAACGCGGCATAAGCGCTCATTACTTGCGTGTCCATGTGCGTGCCCTTTTGCAGAAGGGCCGCAAGTTTCAGCTCTTCGAACAGGTCGAGCGTATTATTCGAGCAGGCGCTGTCCGTGCCGAGCGCCACATTTACGCCTTCTCCCAAAAGACCGACCACGTTTGCGATGCCGCTGCCGAGCTTCAGATTCGAAACCGGGTTGTGTGCCACGGTAACGCCGTGCAGGGCAAACAGCCTCCGGTCTTCGGAGCTTGCCGAGACGCAGTGCGCCGCGGTGGCGGGCACGTCGAACACGCCCGTATCCTCAAGCAGCTTCGCCGGGCTGACGCCGTGTCGCCGGATGCAGTCCTTTTGATCCTGGATCGTTTCGGACAGGTGAAGCTGTATTTGATATCCCTTTTCGACGGCATACTGTGCGATTTCACGGCAAAGCGCGGGTGTCGAGGTATATTCGGCATGGATGCCCATATCCATGCGCACGCGCCCGCCGTCCGCGCCGTGATACGCGTGTGCCTCGACTATTTCCTCGAATGCGGGGTCCTCCCTGAGCGTATGCGCTGCGTCGCTCGGATCGCACAGGGCGCTGTTGCAGACGGACGCGTTGATGCCCGCATCCAAGACAGCCTGGAGGACCGCGCAGAGCTGCATATCCATATCTGAAACCGAAGTGACGCCGCATGAAAGCATTTCAGCAATACCCAGCATAGCTGAGACGTACGCCGCTCTGCTGTCGATGAGCGCCTCCGCCGGGGAGATGGCGGCTAGCCAGTCGTGGAGCGCGTAATCGTCCGCGTAGCCGCGCAGCAACGTCATGGCTAGGTGCGCATGAGCGTTGACCAGCCCCGGCATCAGGATATGGCCCGATGCGTCTATGACGCGTTTTGCTGCGTAGGACTCGCCGTCGGGGAGCGTGATGCGGCCGTTCTTCACACCCATAGACACGTTTTTTAAGACCGGCTCCTCGTCGCGCATGGTAATCACATCCGCGTGTTGAAACAGCACGTCCAGCATGAGCGTTCTCCTGTCAGGCTTCCTTTAAAAACTCCAGTATTAGCTTCGAGAACCGCGGCTGCGCCTCCGCGGCGGCTTCAAGTACCTCGCGCTCACTAAGGGGCTTGGGCAGCATCCCTGCCGCCATGTTGGCGATTAGCGTCACCCCGAGGATTCGCATGCCGCAGTGATGCGCGGCGATGCATTCCGGTACGGTCGACATGCCTACGGCATCCGCCCCAAGGATGCGGAAGCTCCGGATTTCGGCGGGGGTTTCAAATTGCGGTCCGTGCGCGTAGCAATAAACTCCCTCGCGCAGTGTGATATCCAGCCTTTGCGATATGTGGGCCGCGATTTCGCGGTAACTCCTGGTAAACACATTTCCCATGTCGCAAAAGCGTTCGCCAAAACGCGGCTCGTTGGGCCCCGTGAGAGGGGTGACCTGCGAGGGGTTGATGAAATCTGAAATCATCATCAGTTCGCCCGCCGAAAAGCGCTCGTTGATGCCGCCGCCTGCGTTCGTCACAACCATGCCCTGCGCGCCGAGAAGTTTCGCCACCCTAATTGGGAACGCGATTTGCTCCTGAGAGTAGCCTTCATACGCGTGCATGCGTCCCTGCATCGCCATCACCCTGCGGCCCGATAAGCCGCCGAAAACCAGCCTGCCGGCGTGTCCCGGTGCGGTGGAAGGAGCAAACCCCGGTATCTCCACGTATGGGATGCGGATTGCGCCTTCCACCCCGTCGGCAAGGAAGCCGAGGCCGGAGCCCAATATCATCAGGAATTCGGGTGCGAATCCCCCGATTTTTTCCCGGATGCTCGCGGCGCACGCGACGAAATCTTCGTACTGAAACATCTTTCCCTCCTACAGCGCTTTGATCGCCTGTTCAAAATCCCCGATGATGTCCATGGGCGATTCGCACCCGACCGACACGCGCAGCATGCCGTCCGGTATGCCCATCTTAGCGCGCACTTCCGGCGCCATTTTGCCGTGCGTCATGTTCGCGGGCGTTTCCACGATGGTTTCAAGATCGCCTAGGCTCGCGCAGTAATGGCCGAGCTTCAGGCTTTCGGCGGCCTTGCGCGCCAGGTCAACGCCGCCGTCTAGCGAGATGGAGAGCATGCCACCGAATCCGCGCGCAAACAGCTTCTTTGCAAGCGCATGCCCGGGATGGCTTTCCAGCCCGGGATAATCCACGCGGATGACGCGCGGGTTCGCCTCCATGGCTTTCGCGAGCGCCATGGCGTTGTCGCAATGTCTGTCCATGCGCATGGGCAGCGTCTTCATGCCGCGCATCGTGAGATAGCAGTTGAGCGGGGAGGGGACCGCGCCAAGGTTCTGATACACCCGGAAATGCACCGCGTCGATCAGTTCTTTTGAGCCGACGATGACGCCGCCGAGCTGATCCCCGTGGCCGTTGATGTATTTCGTCGTGCTGTGCACAACGATATCCACGCCGTGACGCCGAGGGTTGAAGAGGTATGGGCTCATGAACGTGTTGTCGATGATGCTGATGATCCCGCGGCGTTTCGCCCATGCCGCGAGGCGTTCGACGTCGGCCACCGCGAGCGTGGGGTTCGACAGCGTTTCAAAATACAGAATGCGCGTATTATCCTTCACTGTGGCATCGAGCGTATCATCGTCCATAGAATCCAGCAGCGTGCACTCGATGCCCATGCGCTTAAACACCTTCTGCGTGGCGTAGTAGGTGCCTCCATAGATGGTGCTCGCGAAGATCACGTGCTCCCCCGAGCCAGCGAAGGCCATGATCGCGTTCGTGATGGCCGCCATGCCGGACGCTGTGGCGAGCGCCGCTTCTGCGCCCTCCATCGCCGCGATTTTCTCCTCGAGCTGATCCTGCGTCGGATTGGCCGTGCGCGCGTAGGTGTACATTTCCTCATCTCCGGCAAGATACCGATCCAGCTTGCCCCCATGAAAAACATAAGTCGCCGAAAGATGTACCGGGGGAATGAGCGCATCCGTCAACGGGTCGACCTGCTGACCCGCGTGGATGGCCAGCGTTTCGATTCCATATGGTGTATTCTGTCGCATTTCAAATCGCCTCCGTTCCGTATCCGACGCTCAGCGTCCTCCGAGCTGTTGCCCGTATGTTTCAAACTTGACCATCGTTTCTCTGAACAGCTCTTCGGAAATCGTTTTACAGCCGCCCACGCACATGGCTTTGTAGTTTAGCTCCGCCACGAATTCGGTTTCTTCCGCCACGTTGAAAGCGGAAGGAAGGTTTTTCCCGACGGCGAGAAGGCCGTGATTGCCCAGGAGCACCGCGTTGCGGCGTCGGCCCATGATTCGGACGGCCTCTTGGGCCAGCATCTCCGTCCCGAATATTATATACGGTGTCACCGGCACTTCGCCACCTGCGAAGCCGATGAGATAATGGATCGGCTCGATCGGTTTGCCGAGGCACGCCATCAGCGTGGCGTAGGTGGAGTGCGTATGCACGACCGCCTGCACGTCCGGCCGCGCTTCGTAGCAGGCGAGGTGCATGTTCAGTTCGGAGCTGGGGATAAGCCCCCCCTCAACTACATTGTGGTGGAGGTCCACTACGGGGATATCCTCAGGCTCCAGCGCATCGTACTCCACTCCAGTGGGGGTAATGGCGACATAGCCGCTTTCGCGCGCGATGCAGCTGATATTGCCGCCCGTGCCGCGGGTCAACCCGCGCACAGCCATAAGCTTTGCGTATTTGATGATCTCTGTCCGTTCTGTTTCCATTAACATATGCTTCACCTATTCCCGCTTTCGCGGTTCGTTTCATGGATCAATGAGGCGATGGACGTCCTGTAAGGCGGCCTGAATATGCCGTGCTCCGTCACGATGGCGCTGATCAGCGCGTCGCCCGGCGTCACGTCGAAGGCGGGATTATAGGCGCGCACGTTCTCCGGCGCTGTCCGTATGCCGAAGCTTTGGGTGATCTCCTCCGGGGCGCGTTCCTCAATGACGATGCCCTCTCCGGTTTCCGTCTGCGGATCGATCGTAGAGGAGGGGGCGGCGACGTAAAACGGGATGCCGTGATGCTTTGACAGCACCGCGAGCCCGTATGTGCCGATCTTATTCGCCGTATCTCCGTTGGCAGCGACGCGGTCACACCCTACCAAAACGGCTTGTACGCGGCCTTCGCGCATGATCTGGGCTGCCATGCTGTCACAAATAACGGTCACATCTACACCCGCCCTGTTAAGCTCCCATGCGGTGAGGCGCGCGCCTTGAAGGAGCGGCCTTGTTTCATCGGCATATACCTTGAATTGGATGCCGCGTTCCGCGCCGAGCAGCAGCGGCGCAAGCGCGGTGCCGTACCGAACCGTCGCGATGCCGCCTGCGTTGCAATGGGTCAGCACTCCGCTTCCGGGTTCAAGCAGTGCCAGCAGGTGTTCGCCTATGGCGCGGCAGGCTGCGGCTTCCTCGTCGCGGATCGCGTCC
This sequence comes from uncultured Clostridium sp., assembly GCA_964396085.1. Taxonomy (GTDB): domain Bacteria; phylum Bacillota; class Clostridia; order Christensenellales; family CAG-138; genus Phil1. Next base: position 6,867 of record CAYNDC010000034.1, read on the forward strand.
GCTTCGGCCACGAGCGCTGAGCGCAAATGCTCGGGCTCGCACGGAGAAACGGCGTCCAGCCGCGCGAGCATTCTGTCCACTGCGTAAAAGAGGTTCACCGCGGTGGGCCGCGCACGTTTAAGCTCCTCCGCGGCCCTGCGGACGGATTTCCCCGGCTTGGGCCCCTGCTCATGCGAAAGGGCTCCGTCTGCCGCGAGGCAAAGCCCGTAGGCCGCGGCAATGCCTATGGCCGGCGCGCCGCGCACACTCAGCGAGCGAATGGCCTGCGACATCTCCTGCGGCGTGGTTACTTCGATGTAGCGCTCCAGCGCAGGGAGCGCGCGTTGGTCGAGTAGTGTCGCCTTCCCGCGCTCGTAAACGATGTTTCTGATCATAGACCTCTCCCCGAATGAACGTTTGTGGGTCGCATACAAAGAAAAACGTTGCCTTCTATGGCTTTTATGCCGGTTATTTGTTATAATGAAGAAATCCAATTGTTATCTTTGTGGATTCTTAATCTATTTTTTCGGAGGTAACCCATGATTCTCGTCCAAAGGCGGAAAAAAATACTCGAGCTTCTGCGGGACAATGGGAGCGTTTCCGTATCGGCGCTGGGCGAGCTCTTCTCCGTCAGCGAGGAGACCATACGCCGCGACTTGCAGAAGATGGAGGAGGGTGGGCTGCTCAAACGCGCCTACGGCGGCGCTTTCCTCGGCGACGTGGTGCGCCAGGACGTGCCTATCAGCATACGCCGCAACACCTATCGCGAAGGTAAATGCCGGATCGGGCGCGTGTGCGCGGAGATGATCAACAGTGGTGACACCATCATGTTGGATTCAAGCTCCACCGCGCTTCGGATCGCTTCCGAAATCAAAGGGAAAAGCAACCTGATCGTCATCACCAACTCGCTCGATATCCTCGTGGAATTGGCAAACTCGCCGGAGATCCATGTGATCTCCACCGGCGGGGACCTCGACAACGCGTCTCTCTCCTTCACAGGCATGACGGCCATCGAGAACATGGCGAAGTTCAACGTCGATAAGGCCTTCGTGTCCTGCACCGGGGTGAGCCTGCGCGAGGGAATTACGGACTCGAGCGAAATGCAGGCGTACATCCGAAAGAGGATGCTCGAGAGCGCCCAGAAGCGCATCTTCATTGCAGACCGCACCAAATTCGGAAAGATCACGCTGACGAAAATCGCCGATTTGAGCGGCGTGGACATTGTCGTCACCGATCAGCCCCTGCCGGACGAGTGGGCTTCGGCGTTCTCGGGCCACGGCGTGGAGATGCGCTATCCGGAATCCGGGGTCGAAACGGAACAGGAGGAGGATACCGAATAAAGCGTTGCGTACATCCGAAGCGCCGTCCGTCCCACAAGGCTTTTAGAGCGCTCCCCGGCAAAGCTCTAGCCGGGGAGCCTTTCATCGGGCGAAGCCTAGTTGGGTCAGTGACCGGCGTTGTTGGCGATGGCGGATTCGAGCGTTTCCTCACTCTCGGGTACGATGATCACGCCGTCGATGATCTTCTGCTGGATGTCCGCGAGGCGATCCGTGTTTTCCTGGCTCATCTCCACATTGGAGCCCTCGGTCGTATAGCCTACGCCGTTTTCGGCAAGGCCCGCCTGCTTGAGGCCGCTTTCGAGCGTGCCCGCCATGGCCTGCTGGATGCAGTAGAAGGCCATGTTACCATAGAAGAACAGGCCGGAGGCGATGGTCAGGTCGGGCGCGAGCGAATTCTGGTTGCCACCGGCGCCGATCACGTGGAAGCCCTTCTCCTGGGCGGCGGTGAATACGCCGAGGCCTGAGCCGCCCGCGTAAGGCATGATGACGTCGCAGCCCTCCTGATAAAGAGCAAGCGCGATTTCCTTGCCGGCGGAAGAATCCGACCAGCTGCCAGAATATTTGGCGACCACTTCCGCATCGGAGTTAACGAGCTTGGCGCCTGCGGTGAACGGGACGATGCAGCGGGTGACCATGGCGGGCCCTTCGACGCCCCCCATGATGCCGATCTTGTTGGACTTGGTGTACATGCCGGCGATCACGCCCGAAATGAAGCACATCTGCGGGCCGCTGATTTGCACGGAGGTGATGTTGGCGTGATCCGCCACGGTGGAGTCCATGATGACGAACTTCTGATCGGGGAACTGCTCCGCCGTCGCGACGACGTACTCCGCGCACTCGTAGCCCACGCCGAAAATGAGATCGTACTCGCCGCTCTTAGCAAGCTGCACGAAATCGCCCTGAAGCTCTGCCACCTCTGCGGGTTCGACGAGTTGGAAGTCCACGCCCAGTTCATCCTTAGCCTTGACGAAGCCTTCGTAGACGCTGTCGTTATAGGAACCATCGCCGAGTCCGCCCGTCGCGAGCACGATGGCCACCTTGAAGTCCTGTACCGTAGGTTGTTCCGCAGTGGGGGAGGGGGATGTTTCGGGCGCCGCGGTATCGCTCGCCGGGGGCTCGCTCGCCTGTCCCTGGGTTGGGCCGGAGCAGCCCGCCAAGAGCGAGAGCATCATGAAAACGGCCGCAAGGAGTGCAATCAGTCTCTTCATTTTTTCTCTCCTTTGTATTATTTGGCGGCATGACCGCCGGATTTCGGTTTGGTGATCAGAGCCGGCTTTCCGTCAGCCCGGAGGTATCCTTTTTTGAGAAGGCGAGCGCGACGAGCGTGAGCACGTACGGCATCATCTGGACGAGTTGGGTGGGGATACCCGCCCCTCCCTGAAGCCTGTATTGCAGGCTTTGCGCGAAGCCAAAGAGAAGGCCGCCCAGTATACAGCCCACGGGCTGGTTGGCGCCGAAGATCGCGACCGCCATGCCGATAAATCCGCGGCCGGCGACCATGTCGCGGCTGAATATGCTCACGTCGCAAATGGAAAGGTACGCGCCGCCGAGGGAGGCGAAAACGCCGCTGATGATCATGCAGACGTATTGCATCCTTTCGACTTTGATGCCCAGAGAGCGTGCCGCGACGGGATTCTCGCCTGTGACGTGCATGCGAAGGCCGAAAACCGTCTTAAAAAACACGACCTGCACGAGCGCGAGCGAGGCGACAAGCACGATAAGAAGCGGCGGGATCTGCGCGAAGATGGAGCCGAGGATCGGAACGCCCGCGATCGCGTCGAAACGGATGACGTTTATGCCCTCGACGATAGCGGATTTACCCTTCGCATTCCAGATCCCCTGCAGAAGGACGATCGTGAGCCCCTTTGCGAGCATGTTGATGCCGAGGCCCGCCAGCGCCTGAGAGCAGTGGAATTTAATGGTGA
>CAYNDC010000035.1:0-3582 GCA_964396085.1 uncultured Clostridium sp.
CTCAACCGCGCCATTGGCGCATGCGGGCAGCGTGAGCGTGTCCGTCGCATGCCCGCTGCCAAAGGCAATCTCCTTGCCCTCGCGCGCGATGCGCAGCACTTTCTGGCAAGCGCGACTAAGCTTCGCAAGTTCTAGCGCGCCGTTTTCGACGAGTGCATTCTCGGTGCGCACGGGCTTTATGGCGCCTGCGAGGTCCGCAATGCCGTCGTTGGAGAAGCGCGTGAACTTATCGCGCCACACTTCAAGGGTCTGTGCGTCGTGCCCGCGGTCGAGCTGGGCGAGCGCCGCCACGATGATGTCGTTGAGCGTCATGTCGATCCCTCCCTTACGCCGAGAGTTTTTTGCCGCGCCCGTTGCGGTACGCGTTGAGCGCGCCGCGCGCAAGCTCGCGCACACGCTCGTTTTCACGGATAAGCTGCGCGATGGACTCCGGCACCTCCACGGGTTCCCCGCGGCGGATGCGGAAGAAATAGCCGTTGAGCCCGCCCTCCCACGGCGCGCAATCGGGCGTGTTTTCGATGACGATCGTCACTTTCTTCTGCGCCGCGAGCGCACGGCCGGTTTCGCCCGAGATCGTATCAAGCTCATGTTCATTGAGATAGTTCATGCGTTCCTCCTCGTTTCGGGCTGTGCCCGTTTTGCGCCCCTGTGCCGTCGGGGCCGGCGGTGCGGGCAGATCAGGGTTGGCCTCTTTGCCAAGGCAGTCAAGTCAGGTTCGGTGTTGTAAAAATCGGGCACCATGCCCGCGTAACGATGCGGCTTCTTTGGGCGGGGGCGCAGGGGGAGGAGAGCCGCCCCCTGCGCTTGCACTTGCCTGCGCCGTTGCCCGCGCCTCTTTTTGCGGGTTACGCGCTCGCGCCGTGCTCGATGCGCACGAGCCACAAGTCGTTGAGGATTATTGCCGCGAAGGCGGGTACCTTCGCTCCTACGCTGGCGCGCTGGTCGAGCGGGTCGTCCGCGCCGGCGGAGCCGCAGGGCTTGAGGATGCTCTGCAGTGCGCCGCGCCCCTCCAGATCGATTACGCCGTAGGCATCCTTGCCGAAAACCAGCGAGAAGTGAACGTCCGCGGCGGACTTATCCGCTGCGAGCGCGCCCGCTTCGGTGCTGTACACCGGGGTGTTGGCGGCGATGGCCGTGGCGACGGGCGCGGCAAGGGTGATGGTTTTGCTCGCCTGATTCACGGCGGCAACCGCAAACTCATCCGTGCCGATGTTGACCTTCGCGCCGGGCAAAGAGAGGAAGGCAAGGGCAGCGTCGGTGATGTCATGCACCACGACCGCCGCGCTGTTGGCGCTGTGGCTCGTGAGCTTTGTGCGCACGGCCTGGCGGATGACCTTCGACTCGGTGGATTCCACGAACACCACGCCGAAGATGCGGCCGATTTCGCCGGAGTAAATCTGTTCCGCGCCGGAATACTTGGAAACGTCCTGCCAGAGCGGGTCGTCATGCAAATCGAACGTCGCGTCGGGGGAGCAGATGCAGATGAAATGCGGCCTGCGGCCACCCTCGCCGGCAAAGGGACGCGCCTTCGCCTTTTTGAGCGTGCGCACGGCCTTGCGGATTTCCGTGGTCGTCAGCGCGTCGCTCGCGGTGATCAGGCTGCGCGAGGCCTTGCCGCCCGCGCGCTGCACGTTGCTGCCGCTGCACATCGCATCGCGCGTCACCCATTCGACCACCGTGCCGATCTGCTCACCCAAGAGCTCCGCGCTGTCGGAGGCTACCTGGTCAAAGGCGGTGTCCTCCAACAGGTCGGAAAGCTCCACATACGCGCCGTACTGCTCGACCTCGGCCTCGACTGCGCTTTGCGAAAGGCTTTGCCCGGCGGGCGTCACGCCCTCCTCGAGCTTGCAGCGGCCGGAGCCGATGTCAAACAGGTTCCAGCGGCGGAACTCCACCCGCTTGCCGTTGTTTAGGGGAATGCTGCGTTTCTGGCCGTATTGCACGTGGACGAAGCGCGTGCGCGCGCCCTCGAGGAGCGTGCGGTCGTAGTAGTCCTTGCTCAAATGCGTCGTGTTCTTGGTGTTGGAAACGGTGTTGATGTTGCTCATGGTTTGCTTCCTTTCTTTTTATCTCTTCTATTTGCGGGGGAAGGTTGCATAAGCCGCTCAGTTGTGGCCGAAGTGACGGCGGCGGAAGGCGTTAAACTCCTGCGCGCTCATGGCGGCGAAATCCGGCTCGGCGCGGGCGGTGAGCTTCACGCGCGTTTGCTGGGGCAAAGCGCGGCGTGCGCTGAGCGTCTCGAGCACCTCCTGCCTCGCGGCGCTGCGCGCGCCACTCACGCGCTCGTTTGCCGTCCTGACGCTCAACTCCGCGTCGCTCAGGCGCACCGCCACTTGCGCAGGCACCTCGCGCAGCAGCTGCACAAAGGTTTCGTCCGCGAGATACTCCTCGATGCCGCGCGCGAGCTGCCCGTTCTCTTCCATCCTCTCGAGGACGCCCGCCGCCTGTAAGCTGAGCATTTCGTTCCCCGCGGGGCGGGTACCGGCGCTGAGCATCGCGGCAACCTCGTCCGCGCCGAGGCCAAAAGCGCCTGTCAGTTCGTCGATGATCTCGCAGCCCAATCGGTATTCCGGGCTGTTTTCATATTCGGCGCGCACATCCGGCGCCCGGTCCTGTTCCCGGGCGGCCGTGGCCGGCGTTGCGGCGGCGCCCATGCGGTTGGTGAGCATTCGTTCTCCTTGCGGCGCTTGTTCCGGCCCCGGTCCCCGAAACCGAAAAACGGAACAAAAAAAGCGCATCCCCTGCGGAATGCGCACGCCGGTGCCTGTTTCGGCCGGCACGGGCCAAAGATAAAAAAGCGGAAGGGACACCCCTTCCACCGTAAAGAGTATAACCCGGCGAAAAAGGGATTGCAAGCGCAGAAAAAGCGCAATGTAATAGGGTAAAGAGGGGCGCAAAATGGGCGAATCCGGCGGTGGAGAGAGGGGGGAGGACGCTTGCACGCAAAGCTTTACAGCATCCGGCGGATTTGTTATAATGCAAATGATAATGGGGGTAAATGGCGCGCCGTAAGCAATGGGTGCGGATGGCATCCGCGGGCGCCGAACCCGGCAATGTTGCGAAGGATCATTTGTGGATTGCCGCTTGCCCGCCGTGGCGGGCGGCCGTTTAACAAAAGCGGGAGGAATTGAACTTGGATTTATTTACAGAACTTTTCTCCAACGTGCTCGCCTTTACATGGCAACAGGGCATCATGATCGCCGTCGGCCTGATCTTGATCTATCTTGCCATCAAGAAGGATATGGAGCCGGCGCTTCTTTTGCCCATGGGCTTTGGCGCGGTGCTGGTGAACCTGCCCGGCATCAACCTGATGGGCATTACGACGCTCTTCGAGGCCGGCATTGCGACGGAGTTGTTCCCGCTGCTGCTCTTCATCGGCATCGGGGCGATGATCGACTTTGGCCCCCTGCTCTCCAACCCCAAGATGTTCCTCTTCGGGGCTGCCGCGCAGTTTGGCATTTTCATCACGCTTGTGCTTGCGCGGCTCATCGGTTTTGACTGGGCGGACGCGGCCTCCACCGCCATCATCGGCGCGGCGGACGGTCCCACGGCCATCTTCGTCTCGCAGCTGTTCAACTCCCG
>CAYNDC010000035.1:3592-10042 GCA_964396085.1 uncultured Clostridium sp.
CATCAAGGCCATTACCACCAAGAAGGAGCGCCTCATCCGCATGTCCTACCGTCCCAAGGATGTAACGGCGATGACGCGCATCCTCTTCCCCGTGTTCGTCACCTTCGTCGCCGGCGCCATCGCGCCCGCCTCTGCGGAGCTGATCGGCTTCCTGATGTTCGGCAACCTCATCCGCGAGTGCGGCGTGCTGGGCAGCCTTTCGGCCACGGCGCAAAAGGAACTCGCCAACCTCATTACGCTGCTCTTGGGCCTCTCGGTCGCCTTTAAGATGCAGGCGGAGATGTTCGTCACCGTTGAAACGCTCGCCATCATCGGCCTTGGCCTGTTCGCCTTCGTGTTTGATACCGTGGGCGGCGTTTTGTTCGCCAAGTTCCTCAACCTCTTCTCCAAGGAGAAGATCAACCCGATGGTTGGTGCGGCGGGGATTTCGGCCTTCCCGATGGCCTCGCGCGTGGTGCATAAGATGGGCCGCGAGGAGGACCCCAACAACTTCCTGCTCATGCACGCGGCCGGCGCGAACGTTTCGGGGCAAATCGCCTCGGTCATCGCCGGTGGCTTAATCGTTTCCCTCGTGCAGCCGTTCATTGGCGGATAAGGAGGCATGAATATGTTTGTACATTTTTCGCAGATCGCCCTCAAATGGCAGCCCAACTCGCTGCCCGATTCGTTAGAGGTTCTGGGCAAGGGGATGCTTGGCATCTTCGCCGTCATCGTCGTCATCTGGGCCTTCGTCGCGCTTTTGAACCGGCTCACGAAGAAGAAAGAATCCTGACTCTCGTTCCATACGGCCCGGGGCGCGGCTCCGGGCCTTTTTAATTGGAGAACCGTTTATGGAAAAGACCATTCGTCAACCTGAAAACCGCGACGTACCCGTCGTGGACTATCCCCTGCTGCTGGATACCCAACTGTTTAACGAACACGGCATGCTCATGATTTCCTCCTACCAGCAAGCATTCTCTACGCTTTTTGAAAAGCATCTATCGGACATCGGCATGGACGTGCCAAGCACCGTCGCCCACTTTGGCGTGGCGTGGATAATGCTCTCGCTCAGCATTGAGGTTCACCGGGCAATCCACCCGGAGGAAACACTCATCGCGCAAACTTGGCACACGCAGCGGCACGGACCGGTTTACCGCCGCGAATTTTTCGCAAGGGATGCTTCCGGCGCGCATGTAATCCGCGGCGCGGGCTTCTTCTCGCTGCTGGATATCAAGCGGCGAAGGCTGTGCACCTCGCCCGCCGTGCACGCGCGCTTTACCCTGCCTGAGGGCGAGCAACTCATAGAGGCGGATAGCCGCTTTGCGCAAGAAGGGCTTGCCTTCATGCCGGTAGAAACGCGCCGTGTCCGCCCAAGCTGGCTTGATGGTCTCGGCCATGTCAACAACCGGCGCTACGGTGAAATTGCCTACGATGCGCTCACCCCGCAGGAGCGTGCGCGCATGGACCGGCTTCGCCGGCTCGATATCTATTTCCGGCACGAGCTCACCGCCGGGGATGAGGTGCTCATGGAGCGCGCGCAAAAGCAAGGCGAGGTTTTCCTGCGCGGCAGTCTTTCGCCTGCCGGGACGCAGTCGTTTATCGCACATTTGCTTCTTGACTAAGCCGCAGGCGAGCGCAGCGCCGTTCCCCGCCACCCCTGCTTGAACCGTATTTTCATAGGCAAGCAAGGCCGCATGGTGCATCCATGCGGCCTTTGTTGGTGCGATTCAATTCGGGCGTTCGTTTAGCCCATCTTGTTCCCGCAGCCGGGGCAGAACTTCGCGCCGGGGTCCACCTTGTTGCCGCAGTTCGTGCAGAAGGCGGCAGCCGGCGCTTCGGGCTTCTTCGTGCCGCAGGTGGGGCAAAATGCCATGCCCGCGCCATTGTCGGAGCTGCAGGTGGGGCATTTCCAGCCGCCCGCGGCCGGTTGTGCCTGCTGGGCCTGCTGCTGCTGATTTTGCATCTGCTGCTGGTTGGCGCTGGAGAACGCGCCGGCCACGTTGCCCGCGGCGTTCATGCCAAGGCCCACGCCCATGAAGGCAGCGCCCGCGCCCGCGGTGTTGCTGCCTGCAGCCTCTACGCCGCGCGCCATCGCGCCCTGCACATAGCCTTCGCGCACGGAGGGGTCGGAGAGCATCGCGCCCTGGTTGCGCATGTTGATGAGCTTCTGGCTCTCCTCGTCGTAGGAGAGGGAGCCAAGGCCGACGGCTTGCACCTGCATGCCGCGCGCCTGGTTCCAGTCCGCATCAAGCGTATCCGCCATGTATTTGGAAAGCTCGCGCGCCTTGCTCGTCACAAAGCTGATGCGGATGCCGTCCGCGCTCATCTGGTTGATTGCGCTTTGCAGCGCCTCGAGGAACTCGTTGAGGTACTGCTCGTTGATGTCGTTGATGTCCACGCTCGAAGCGTTCCTAGGGATGGCTTCGGCGTAGAATTTGAGCGGGTCGGTCACCTTGATCGAATAGGTGCCGTGCGCACGCAGGAAAAGCTCTGAATTATAGAACTGGTCGAAGTAGTTGACGGGGTTGCGCGTGCCAAACTTAATTCCCTTGATCTCCTGCAAATTGATAAAGAACACCTTTTGCGCGGAGGAGGGCGTGCCGCCGTACTTGACCCTTTGGAACGTTTCCTTGAGGGAAGCGCCGAACTGGCCGTTAAAGAGCGAGGGCATCGAGGAATGATCTACTTTGAAATAGCCGGGCTCCGCCGTATAGTCCACGACTTTGCCGCCGTCCACGAGCATCATGAACTGGTTGTCGTACACGTGGATGATGGAGCCGTTGGAAACGGTGTCCGCCGTACCTTTAACGTTCTGGTCGCGCTTGTCGCCCTGGCGGACCTTTACGCCCGAGGCGAATACCGTATTGTCGCCCATGTTCCCGCACTCGATGACCTCGAGCCAGGAGTCGGCAAGGCCGCCGCCAATGGCGCCGACGACCGCTTTAATAATGCCCATGTCACTGCCTCCTTCTATTTCCGTTGATAAATTGCACGTTTGGATATATTATCCGTTTGCCGCGCGCATTTGTCAAGGCGCAGCCGCATGCCCCGGCGGCCTCCGGGCAAAAACCGTCCCTCGCCACAGGCGGGGACGGCGAGACTGCCGAAAAACCCTGGGATTGTCAAGGGGCGCACCCCTTGACGTGAAATCCGGCTTTGACGACATGCGCGTCAAAACGGATGAAAGCTGCAGGCTTTCGCACTTATCTCGCTTTGCCGCCCGGAAATGCGAAGCATTTCGGGCAAAGCGTGCAAACTCAAAAAAGTGGATAAATCCACTTTTTTGACAATAAACCGGCCCCCGCCTGCGGCGGGAACCGGCCTGTTACACCAACGCTTTATTTGATTTCGACGGTCGCGCCCACTTCCTTGAACATGGCGACGATCTTCTCGCACTCCTCGCGGGGCGCGGCAACAAAACAAAGCCGATAATAAAAATAGAGACACGCCCGATTGGTTCTCAGCGTGTATAAAATGTAAAATATATTTCCTTGGATAAATTGTTTTATAAGAGAAACATGCTATAATGTAACAAATTTAAAATCGATCGAGCGAGCTTGCATTCTAAAGAATTAACACCGTTGCATTTATTGTGTCGAGTGAATTTATGGAGGAGAGCACAGCATGTATTATCAAGATTTCGGTCATTTATTTGAAGGGAACAAAAGAATATTACAGCAAATGCGCAGCGGTGTCCGATATGTATTTGCCGCGTCCGATCCTAAACTCAAAAAAAAACACTTGCTTATCATTGTTGCGCTTCTTATGGTTATGGTCATAAGCATGGCTGCCTGCGGCGGCAACCAGAAACCGGTGGATATTTTTATGGAGGGATTGGAAGAGGGCGATTATAAGGCGATACAAAACATTGTTGCGCCGGGTTGCCTGGGGGATATCAATCGCGGCATGAATATTATTCAGGCGGTCGGCGGTGGCTACAGGTGGACCTATTCCGTCACAAATGTTCAAAAAATGGATTCATACGAATTGGCGGATATGATCGACACCTTCTTATATGAGTATTCCAACTTAAAGGTTTCTACAGGATATATCGTCCTGGTAGATGTGATCGCCTACGACCAAAATGCCAATGGTACGCCTGTGTTTTCTACGCAATGGGAGTTCACAACTGCAACGCTCGACGGTCGACCCTATGTTGTTAGTCTTGCCGGCGAGCCTTTCAACGTTTCCGAAATATCTGCTCAGGCAGCCCCCAACCCGTCGCAGGGCGGGTCGGATACAAACTCTTCCACAGTGAACAATGCTCGGGTCGGCGGTTATGGCAGTACGTTTTCTAACGCCATGAACGGTGGTTACTTTGCTTCAGAGGAGGGCTGGCTGTATTACAGCGTTGAGGACGCCTTGTTTAAATCCCGTATGGGCGGAACGGAACGCACGATCCTCGATGATAACTGTGATAGCCCTCTGTATGGACCATCTCTTAATGTGTTAGATGGCTGGGTCTATTTTTGGAATGATGAAGGCGACGGGACAATATCGCTTTATAAGATGCGCACGAGTGGTGCGGCTAAAACAAAACTGGCCGATCAGAATAATAAATACAGTTGGTATGTGCCGGAAACGCGGGTCGTGAGTAATTGGATATTCTATAGCGAAATTTACTTTGCAAATATCGGTGGTGTAGAAGATTTTGCTTTAGCGCGAATCGTGCGGATGGACATGGACGGCACACAAAAAAAGATCGTTGCAGAGAATCTTTATCCGTATGTAGATCAGTATGTATATTTTGATATAGTGGAGGGAGAGCTATATTATTCCCATGTTGATATCGAGCTGCTTGAAAATAGAATCACTTCGGGAACGGATACCAACTCTGAAAACCTGTTACTCATCTCCAAATGCGAAACGGATGGAAACGCACAAGTGATATTATACGGGAATGCACATGCTTTTAATTTTGTAATCGATGACGGTTGGCTGTATTTTATTGATGAAAATGATTATTGCATGAAAATGACCCTGGATGGCTTACAGAGCATGGAAGTAACTGATTCGGACTGGGGACTTACTGACAATGCTTTTCTGTTTATCAACGACGACTTGGTTTATTATAATGACAGTTTCGAGATCTATAGCCTTGGCATGTCCTCCGGCCGTGAGGCGGCTTTGACCGAAGGCTTATGCCGTCATGTATGCGTGATCGACGGCTGGTTCTATTATGAATGGCAGAAGGATCGGGAGGCATGGTCCTATGAGATCCGGCGCACAAAAATCGACGGCTCTATAACGGAGGTCATACATAATTAGGACACGAAGGTCTTTATACCTTTTGCGCAACAACCCTTGCGATTCCGTTGGATAAGTGCCGAGCAACATAAAAGCGATCCCCGCAGCGGGGACCGCTTTGACCTGTAACCAACGCTTTATTTGATTTCGACGGTCGCGCCCACTTCCTTGAACATGGCGACGATCTTGTCGCACTCCTCGCGGGGCGCGGCTTCCTTAAGGGGCTTGGGCACGCCGTCAACGAGGTCTTTGGCTTCCTTGAGGCCCAGGCCGGTCAGCTCACGCACGGCCTTGATGACCTTGATCTTCTCGGGTCCGATTTCGGTGAGAATGGCATCGAATTCGGTCTTCTCCTCAACCTCGGCAACGGGGCCGGCGGCGGGGCCTGCAACTGCCACGGCGGCTGCGGCGGCGGATACGCCAAACTCCTCCTCGAGGGCTTTCACGAGCTCGGCAAGCTCAAGAACGGACATGGCCTTGATATCGGCAATCAACTGCTCTTTATTCACTTTCATTTCCTCCTATCAGTATTTTTCGTGTTTTTGTGTTTTGTGTTACTCGGCGGCGGCTTGGGTAGCGCCGTCCTTTTGCTTGGCGATCTGGTCCAGCACGACGGCCAGGCCGGAGATCGGGCTCATCATGCTGCCCAGGAGCCTTGCGATGAGTTGCTCGCGCGAGGGCAGATCGGCCAGAGTTTCCATCGCTGCGGCGTTGGAGACGGAGCCGTTGATCAGGCCGCCCTTGATCGTGCACTTTTTGAACTTCTTGACGGCATCCCTGAGGATTCGCGCCGGGGCGACGGGATCGTCATACCCGAAAGCAAAGGCAGAGGGGCCCTTGAGATGTTCCCCGAACGAAGCTTCGATGCTCGCCGCGGCGGCAGCGCGCTCAACCAGGCCGTTCTTGAGTACCAGGTACTCCACGCCCGCGTTGCGCATGTCGCTGCGCAGGGCTGTTACTTCCCCGACCGAAAGGCCGCGGTAGTCGAACACCACCACGGATTGAGCCTTTTCGATTTTCTCACGGATCTCTTCAACCTGCAGGGCTTTCATCTCGATGTTCTTGATGTTTGCCATTGTTTCACCTCCTTACAAATGAAAAATCCTTTGCGCAGAACAAAGGATGGAAGGACGCGTTTTGCATTTTGCTTTTGAAGCACTCGCACATTCGCATCACCTCGGCGGGATATTAAGCCGCAAAGCGGCACCTGCTGTCTTTGGCTGC
>CAYNDC010000036.1:0-9992 GCA_964396085.1 uncultured Clostridium sp.
GACCGGCTTGGGAAGCCGGAGCTCTGCCACTGAGCTACACCCGCAAGCGCAATGCGGACGCAGTGTTTCTCAACAATACAGCATTACTATTCTAATTCAAGCCTTTTGTTTTGTCAACGGGAAAACAGGACAGGGCAGACGCATGGGAAATGCCGGATTCCCTTGTCGCACGCGTGCATTTGTGGTAGGGTAAAGCATATGATCTATGGCAACGTACGGCCTGCGGCCGGAACGGTTGAAAGGAGACCCTTCTCATGAAAAGCACAAAGCGCATCCTTGCGCTGCTCCTCGCCGCCGCGTTGGTGTTTTCCACCGGCTGCTCGTACCTGCGCGGCTTAATTGTGACGCCTTCGCCCGCGCCCTCGAGCGCGCCTTCGACCTCGAGCACGCCTTCGGGGGAGCAGGGCGGGGAGGCAAGCCTCGCCCTCGCGCAGCTCGACCGCGAGATCTTCGGCGCGTATGCGACCTCCGACGCGCTCTCCTACCACCTGCTCCTCGCGCATCCCGAAAACTTCGACGGGTTGGAAGCGCCTGCGGCGGGCTGGGGCACGTTTTCCTACGCGGATGCCCAGGCCGAAACCGATCAGGAGCGCGCCTGGTACGCGCAGCTGCAGGCCATCGACCGCGCGGCCCTCTCCACCGAGGAGCAGCTCACGCTCGATACGCTCGAGCAATACCTCAAATGGAACATCGAGGGCTTCGATTATTATTATTACAGCGAGGTGCTCGATACGCTCGTGGGGCTGCACTCCAACCTGCCGCTCAATTTAACCTTTTACGACATCGATTCCCTGGAGGATGTCGAAGGCTACCTCACGCTCTTGGCCGACACGCCGCGCCTGATGGAGCTCATCCTTCGCTTTGAGCAGGAAAAATCCGAGGCGGGCCTGTTTATGACGGATACCGCGCTCGATGAGGTGCTCAAGCAGCTTGAGGATGTGATCAAGGCGGGGGACACGCTCTTCTTGCGCGCGACCTTCCCCGAGGCCATCGCCCAAGTGGAGATGGACGAAAAAACGCGCAGCGCGTATGAAGCGCGCAACGACGAACTCGTCGACGCGCTCATCGCATCCTATCAGACGCTCTACGACGGGCTTGTTCCGCTGCGCGGCACGGCGAAAAACCAGGCGGGCCTATCTGCCTACGGCGAGCAGGGGCTTGCTTATTTCGAGATGCAGCTCAAGTATAACGCCTGCTCGGACATCACCCCGGCCGAGGCGCAGGCGATCCTGGAGCGGGAAATCGACGCGCAGATAGACATCATCGTCGAAAGCGTAGACAATGAGCCAAGCGTGTACGACGACTTTGGGAACATCACGCTTTCCCTGGGCACCACGCAGGAGAACCTGGATTATCTCGAAGCGCTCATGGCGGATTATTACCCCGCGCTGCCTGCGCATACCGTCACCTTTACGGATTGCCCCGAGGAGCTTGAGGATCAGTTTAGCCCGGCGGCGTACCTCGTGCCGCCCGTGGATGACGCGAGCGAGAACCTCATTATCCTCAACGCCAAAATGCTGGAGGAGGAGCCGCGCCTGCTCGATACGCTCGCGCACGAGGGCTACCCCGGCCACATGTATCATTACCAATATATGCGCACGCTGACCGCACAAACCGGTTACGCGCGCCAGGCGCTGGACCTAACGGGCTATTACGAGAGCTGGTCCCAGGCAGGCGAAGCCTTTTTCGATGCGTACAACACGCGCTTTTCCAACAACTACTGCCGCCTCATGAGCGCGAATTCGCTGCTGGGGAACCTCTTGCTTCCGGCGCTGGTGAGCATCCGCGTCAACTATGACGGCGATACCCTCGAGGATGCGACGGCGCTCGTCGCGCAGTATTTCGACGAGCAGACCGCCGCCGAATACGGGCCGATTCTCTACCAGTACGCCGTGGAAAACCCGTTCTACTTCCTCAAATACGCCATGGGCTTTTCGATGCTCCAGCAGCAAACGCGCAAGGCGCAGAGCGCTTTGGGCGCGTCCTTCGACCGCCTTTCCTTCAACAAAGCCTTCCTCGACCTGGGGCCGACGTACTTCAATTTCATCCTCCCCGAGCTGGACCGCTGGATTGAGGCGAATAAAACCAAGTAACGGCAGCACGCATACACGCATCAACGGATTCCCGCACGAAGGGGCCGCACGCCAAAGAGCGACGCGGCCTTTTTGCTTCCCCAAAGACGCGTTTGTGCGCTTGTTTTGTAATGTCCTGAACGAACCTTGGACGATATGCCAAAAAATCCTTATGGAAGCGTTAACTCGTAAATGTTGGTCCAGCGCATGCCCTCTTCTCGGTATAAATCGGTCCATTCGGGCAGGCGCGCAAGGCGCACATGCTTTGCGCCAAGCTTTTCGCACACGCGGCGGGAGGCGAGGTTGTCCCGCTCGTTGCTCACGAGCAGTTTGGTCATGCCGTGGGCTTTTGCGAGCGGCAGCACAAGGCGGCAGGCGGCGGCGGCATAGCCGTGCCCGCGAAAAGCCTCGTCGATCTCATAGCCGATTTGCCCTCCGTAATACAGGCCATCCGTATAGCCGATGCGAAGCCGGAGCATGCCGATGCGCTCGCTCCCCATGCAAACGGCAAATTCGTAGGCGGGCACATAGCTGCGCGACGGGTCTGCCGGAACTTTATTCGTGCAAACAAGGCGAAGAGGGCCATCCTCCAGCAGGGGCAGGGGCAAAAAATCGTCAAACACGCAGGGCAGCGCGTTGTAATAGGCCATTTCCCGCTGCGCTTCCCACTCGGAGTGCAACAGGGCGTAGCGCAGCTCGTCCCCATACGCCTCGTTCGAGCGCTTGTTGGCTTGGCGCGCCTCGAGAAAGCAGGCCTCGCGGCGCATGCCGAGCTTTTCCATCAGGCCGAAGGAGGCGCGGTTTTCCGCATCGCACACCGCATAGACGCGGTGCAGGGCAAGCTCGTCAAACGCCAAGCAAAGCAGCGCCCGGCCAAGCTCCGCGCCGTAGCCCTGCCGCCAGAAATCGCGGTGCAGGATCCAGCCGATTTCCCCCTCCTTGCCCGCGGGGGAGAGGACGAGGTCGCAGCCGCCTATGACCAGCCCCGTTTGCTTGTTGACCACCGCAAACTCGTAGTGGGTGCAAGGCTCCTCGAGGCTCCAGGCGACGCATTGGGCGAGGAACGTGCGCGTATCCTGCTCGCTGTTGGGGCCAAAGGGCATGTAGATGACGTTTTCCAGCACGCTCGCGTAAGCGTGGACGGCTTCAAAATCCTCTGCGGTAAAGGCCCGCAAAATCAGGCGTTCGGTCTCAAGCTGTTTCATCAAAACCCCCTCGTGCCGGCGTTTTGACAATTATACGGCCTGCGCGCCGGAGAAACAAGGGGCATACATGCTTGGGGTCTTCAGGCCTGTGGCCCGAAGCGGAGGTTTTGAGGCGGAGCCTCCTCCCCTCTCTTAAAGCACCTTGCTCAAAAACTCCCGCGTGCGCTCCATCTTCGGGCTCCCCAAAAGCTGGGCGGGCGGGCCGCTCTCCAAAATGATGCCCTCGTCCATGAACAGCACCCGGTCGCTGATCTCGCGCGCAAAGCCCATCTCGTGCGTGACGATGACGGTGGTCATCCCCTCCGCGACCAAAGCGCGGATGACCGCGAGCACCTCGCCGACCATCTCGGGGTCGAGGGCGCTTGTGGGCTCGTCAAAGAGCATCACGTCCGGCTCCATCGCCAGCGCGCGCACGATGGCGAGGCGCTGCTTCTGCCCGCCGGAGAGGCGGCCAGGCCGCTCGTTGATCTTATCGATCAGGCCCACGCGTGTGAGCAGCTCCTCGGCGCGCGCGTCTGCCTCGTCCTTGGTTTTCTTTTTGAGCAGCACCGGCGCAAGGGTGATGTTCTCCTTAACGGACATGTTGGGAAACACGTTAAACTGCTGGAACACCATGCCCATTTTCTGCCTGTGCAGGTTGATATCCACCTCTTTGGCCGTAATGTCGATGCCTTCAAAGAAGATTTGGCCGCTCGTAGGCTCCTCAAGCCGGTTGAGGCAGCGCAGGAACGTGCTTTTGCCGCTGCCGGACGGGCCGATGACGGAAACCACCTCGCCGCGTGCAATCTTCTCGTCGATGCCGCGCAGCACCTCGAGCTTGCCGAAGCTCTTGCGCAGCGCAAGCGTTTGGATCATCGGCGCTTCCAAATCGGCCGCCGGCTGTGTTTGCAATGGATTGGATTTCATCGTACAGGTACCTCCGGGTTCTAAAATCAATCGCGGCTCTTGAGCTTGCGCTCGTAGAGGCCGATGAGCTTGCTCAGGCTAAACGTGAGGATGAAATAAATGACGCCCACGATCACGAGGCTTTCAAAGGAAAGATACGTCGCGCCTTTGACGGTGAGGTAGGAGGTCATCAAATCCCCCACGAAGAAGGTCGAGGCGAGGGAGGTCTCCTTGATGATCGTGACGAACTCGTTGCCAAGAGCGGGCAAAATGTTCTTAACCGCCTGGGGCAAAACGACGCGCAGCATCGTGTGGGCTTTTGTCAGCCCGAGGCTGCGTGCGGCCTCAGTTTGCCCCTTGTCCACCGCCTGGATGCCGGAGCGGATCACCTCGGATACATAGGCGGAGCTGTTGATGACAAGCGCCACGGCGATGCTCGAATAATCGTTGAGGCCGAGCGCGGGGAACATCATGGGCAAAATGAAATAGCCGAAGTACAGCTGGAGCAAAATGGGCGTGCCGCGGATGACCTCCACGAACGCGCTCACGATAAAGCGCAGCAGCTTCGAGCGCGAGAGGTGCGCCATCGCCAGCAAGGAGCCGAAGATCGCGCCGAAAAAGACGGTGATCGCCGAGAGCGAGAGCGTGACGCTCACGCCTTTGATGAGGAAAATATCCCAGTATTTAATCAGGATTTTTACGATGTTCTGAAGGATCGTTGCGAGATCCATGCCGTACCTCCTTTGTGGCCTTGTCCCCCTGAGGCAATCGCCCGTAGAAACAGCCGGCAGCAGGGGAGCTGCCGGCTGTTTCGGGTCGCTCGGGCGCGGTGCAGGGGACTATCCTTGCGGCACCTCGTTGCCTTCTTCATCGTAGGAAACATCCGCTGCGGTGTCGATGCCCGCAAGCGTCTGAGCCTGCTCATACCACTGCGCGTAGTAGCCTGCGTCATAGGCCTTGGCGAGCAGCTCGTTGACCTTTTCGGTGAGCGCGCTCGCATTCTTGTTGAGCAGAATCAGGTTGTTGGCGGCGGCTTCGTCGATTTCAAACTTGAAGCCGGACATGCCGATATCGGGGTTGTTGGCGATGATGGCCTCCCCGTTGCCGTAGGCCACGGCGACGGCATCTACTTTGCCGGTCTTGAGCGCGAGCACCGCGTCGTCGATGGACTTATACAGCTCGATGGTGGCGTATTGCGCGAGGGCTTCGTTGCACAGGTTTTCCTGCAGCGAGGCGGCCTGCGCGGCGACTTTCAACCCTGTAAAATCGGCAGGCTGGGAGAACGTGCCGGCCTTCGTGGCGAGCGTGATGACGGTCTGCTCCGTTTCATTGTCGCCCGCATAATAATAATCCGATAGGTTGTAGTTGTTTGCGCGGTCCTCCGTCCAGGAGTACCCGGAGATGGACATGTCAACCGCGCCAAGCTGCACGGCGGTCTGGCATGCGTCAAAGGACATGGGCTTGATGACCAGCTCCAGCTCCATCTCCTTGGCGATATACTGGGCGAGCAGGATGTCGAAACCGACGAACTGGTCCTGGCCGGACTTCGAGGTATCCACGAACTCCATGGGCGCAAAGTCGGGGCTAAGCGCCACGAGCAGCTTCCCGTCCTCGATCAGGCCGTAGGCGTTTTGGGCATCCGAGGTTTGCGTCTTGCATGCGGCGAGCGCAAAAACCATCATCAGGGGCAACACAAGGGCGAGCAGCTTTTTCATGTTTGGTTCCTCCGTTTAAGCTTTTTTATATTTTGGCGCGGGATTCCGCGTCGTGTTCCTCGAACAGAGTAACGCATGATTATGCAGTTGTCAAGTATATTATTTAATATTTATGCATCCGCTTGTGCCGCTTGCGCGCAGGAAACGTGCTGCGCACCTGCGGGTTCGCTCTCCACGCGCACGACCAAGGCGCTCATATCATCGTTATAGCCACGCTCCACGGCGAGGGCAATCAGCGCGTGCGTCGCGTCCTCTGGGGTGTTGGCGCCCCCCACGCGCTCCACGATGGCGGCGAGCAGCTCCATGCCCAGCGCCTCCATCAAACCGTCCGTCATCATGACGAGGGCATCGCCGCGGCGCAGCTGCACGCGGCACTCGCCCGCGCGGGCCTCAGGCAAAATGCCCGCGGGCAGGGCAGGGCTTTCGATGGGGTGCACGCGGCCTTCGCGCAAAACATACGAGGGCGGCGCGCCGAACTTGAGCATGCGCAGCTCTCCCGTCATCAAATCCACGCGCGCGGCGTCGAGCGTGGCGTACATCTCATCCCCCGAGAGGAGCATCAAATCGTTCACGCCGCGCTGGGCCGCCTGTTCCGGGTAGCCAATGCTGAGCATATCCGCCAGCAGCGCGGCGGCGGTGGCGCTCTCCCGGTGCGCGGCTTCGCCGGTTCCCATGCCATCGCTGAGCACGAAAATCGCCGCGTCCCCGGCGCGGCGAATGGCGAGCGCATCCCCTGTGAGCGGGCTTTCCTGCATGGCGATGCCCGCGTTTCCCATGACGAGGCGCAGCTTCCGGCCTAAGAGCATCCCCTCCTCGGCGGCGAGGCGCTCCATCGCCTCTCCCATGCCCACGAGCTGGCTGTGCGCGAGCGAGTCCGTGCCGACACTGCCGCCGACATAGTGGGCGATGCCCTTGGCGACGCCCGCGGCCTCCAGGAGCGTGCGTCGGGTCCGCTGGAGCGTGCCCGCTGCGCCGGAGCGCGCGCGGCAGGCGGTAAGCGCCCACAGGAGCAGCAGCACGAGGCCGGCGCCCGCGGCAACCGGCGGGGCGAGGGCGAGCGAGGCGACGAGGAGCAAAGAAAGGGTTATAAGGGTTGCGGTGTCGGTCGCGCACAGCCTTCTTCCATCGAGATAGCCCGTGAGCGCGCGTGTGCCGCGCACCATGACGGCGGCGGCCGCGGGGGAGATGAGCAGGCAGCCAACGCCCACAAAAAATGCGTCTCCCCAAAGGGGATAGGCGAAGGGAATCAATAAACCCTGGGAAAAGACCATCAGCACGAACGCGCGCAAGAGCTGCCCATGCCTGGCGCGCGGCGCGGGGAAGAGGGAGAGCAAAAGCTCCGCTCCGCCAAAGAGCGCGCAGGCCGAAAAGGAGGCGTAGCTTTGGAAAACAAGCGCCCCCAGCAGCGCCCCCGCGAGCACGAAGGCCGCATCCGGCAGGCAAAGCCATGCGGCGGCAACGGCGGGCAGCGCCAGCGGCGAGAAGCCGAACAGCCCTGCCGCGCCCGCGAGGAAGCCCACCGCCACGCGCAGGACAAGCGGAGGCGCTGCGCGCAGGGCGCGCGCAAAGTATACGGATACGGCGGGCTTTTCCGATAGCACATGACTGCTTTGCACGGCGCTCTCCCCTTTGACAAAATATGTGGCATCATTATAGCCTGTCCATCCGGCGCAAGATGTCGAAGCAGCGGGTGACATCCTGTCGAACGGCTACGAATGAAGCGTTTCTGATAAAAAAGCATGGTCGGACAGGCCAAAAAGAGCTATAATCAACTATCAACACGCGGAGGAACCAAATATGAATACCCTGCTTGCGATGGGCTATGCGGCGCCGGTGCGGCTCGCGGCGGCAAGCCCGGCCATCGTGCCCGGCGATCCCGCCGCCAACGCACATGCCGTGATCCGCATGATTAAGCGGGCCGAGGAGGCGGGCGTGGATTACCTCGCGCTGCCGGAGCTTTGCCTCGCCGGCGCGACGCTCGGCTCCCTGCTCGAAAGCGAGGTCATCCTCGAGGCCTCGCGTGCAGCCCTCGCGCAGGTGTGTGAGGCGACGCGCCAGTGCGCCGTCACCTGCTCGGTGGGCCTGCCCTATGTCATCGGCGGCAGCCCCAAGAGTTGCATCGCGCTCATTCGCGGCGCGCGCGTGGTGGCGGTGCTGCCCTGTGCAAGCGGGGATAGCCCCTTTGGCTTTTTGCCCGCGATGGACCGCGCCGCTCCCGCACGGCATCCGCTCACGCCTGTGTCCAAGCTCGCCGCGGGCTTTGGCAGCGAACTGTTTCGCGCCGCGCCCGAGCCGCGCGAGGGCTATGTCATGCTGCTATCGAGCTCGCTCAACGCAACCGCCAAGAGCTACCATGCGACGCGTGATGCGCTGATGGCCTTTAGCGCCCGCACGGGCATGGCCGTCGCCTATGCCTCGCCCGGCGCGGGGGAGAGCATGGGCGCGTATGTGTTCGACGGCCTGTGCGCCATCGCCTCCCAGGGCGAGATTTTAGCCGTTTCCGAGCCTTTTGAGGAGGAGCCCTTCGTCTATGCCGACGTGCATCTGGATCGGCTCTTCTCCTTTGAACCCTATATGCCCGCCGAGGATACGGGGATGTATCTTTCCGAAAACCCCGTGCGCGCAGAGGAACAGCTCAGCCGCATCCTCGATTTGCAGGCGGCGGCGCTCATTCGGCGCATGACCCACATCGGCAGCCGCGCTTGCGTCGTGGGCGTTTCCGGCGGGTTGGACAGCGCGCTCGCGCTCCTTGCCGTGTGCCATGCTATGGACCGCCTCGGCCGCCCGCGCGCGGATGTTGTGGGCGTATCGATGCCGGGCTTCGGCTCCTCCCATCGCACGAGGAACAACGCGAAGGCTTTGGTGGAAACCCTCGGCTGCACCTACCGCGAAATCGACATTGTGCCCGCCTGTCAAAGGCATTTTCAGGATATCGGGCGGGAGGAAAACGCGCACGATACCGTCTTTGAGAACGCGCAGGCACGCGAGCGCACGCAGATTCTGCTCTCCATCGCCAACGGCGAAAACCTGCTCAACGTGGGCACGGGGGACCTCTCTGAGGCTGCGCTGGGCTGGACCACCTTCGGCGGGGATCATCTGGCGCAGTATGGAATCAACGCGTCGATTCCCAAAACCGTCATTCGCCGCGTGGTGGCGCAGGCGGCCGAGCGCTTCCCGGAGGCCGCGGAAATTTTGCACGACATCCTCGCGACGCCCGTCAGCCCCGAGCTGCTGCCCTTGGTGGACGGCGCGATCGCGCAGAAAACCGAGGAGGTGCTGGGCGCGTACGAGCTGCACGATTTCTTCCTCTACCATTTCATGCACGGCATGCGGCCCAAGAAAATCTACGCCGCGGCCTGCGCGGCGCTCGAGTTTCCCCATCAGGAGATCTACCGGGTGCTTGGCATCTTCCTGCGCCGGTTTTTCGCGCAGCAGTACAAGCGCGCCTGCGCGCCGGAAGCGCCGCTCATTTGCCTTTCGATCGCGCCCGGCGCCCTGGACATGCCCGCGGATATGACCGGCGCGGCGTTTTTGCGCGAGTATGAGGGCATCGAACCGAACTGATGCGGGCAGGCGCCGTTTTTGACAAGGCGCTTGGGCATGTTGTACAATCGCATTGAGATTACAGGATGGGTATAGTTGGATGAAAACGCTGATTCAAAACGGAACCGTCGTCAACGAGGACGGCGCGCGCATGGCGGACGTGCTCATCGAGGGCGGGCGGATCGACAGTGTTTGCCCGCATATCGAATATGTGGAGGGGATGGAGCGCATCGATGCGCGGGGCTTGTACATCCTGCCCGGCTTCATCGACACGCACACGCATTTTGACCTCGATTTGGGCTATGCGAAAACCGCGGATGATTTCCTCACCGGCACGCGCGCTGCGGTGCTGGGCGGCACGACCACGGTCATTGACTTTGCCACGCAGGAGCCGGAGGGAACGCTCGCCGACGCCTTGCAGGTTTGGCACGAAAAGGCGCGCGGCAGCTCCTGCAACTTCGCCTTCCATATGGCCATCGCCCGTTGGGACGCGCAAACCGAGGCGGAACTGCCCGCCATGAGCGCGGCCGGCGTCACTTCTTATAAAATGTACATGGTCTACGACGGGCTTC
>CAYNDC010000037.1:0-9982 GCA_964396085.1 uncultured Clostridium sp.
CCCAGCCTACTCCCTTAGCAGGGGAGCCCCTTACAGCCACTTGGGTACTTCTCCGCGCGGCGGATGCCGAGCGATGGCGAATGGTTAACGGGAAGCCTTTGCGCCGTTTCCGTCAAATAGGACGACACCGCATCGGATATCCCCATATTTGGCGGAGAGAGAGGGATTCGAACCCCCGGTGCCTTGCGACATCACCGGTTTTCAAGACCGGCTCCATAAACCACTCGGACATCTCTCCTCGTCAGCTTGTGTATTATAGCAAAAACGGCGCTTGGGTGTCAAGCAAAAGCGGGTGTGGACCGGCGCAGCGCCGCCCGTGCATGTATGGGAACGGCACGCGGTATTCTACGGGCTATTGCAATATGAAAAAACGGCTTTTTCGCGAAGGATGCGCAAGGCAAAAAAGTGTGGTAAGCTTATGGAAACATGAACCGAGGGGGACAAGGGATATGAAAACGGTGCTCGTGATCGACGGGCAGGGGGGACGCATCGGCAAGCTGATCATCGAGGAAATCAAAGCCGCCGCGCCGGAAGTCGAGGTGCTGGCCGTGGGCACGAACGGCATTGCCACCGCCGCCATGCTGAAGGCCGGCGCGGACCGGGGCGCGACGGGGGAGAACGCCGTCATCGTCAACTGCCGCGCGGCGGATGTGGTCGCGGGGCCGCTGGGCATCGTCGTGGCGGATGCGCTCATGGGTGAAATCTCGCCCAAGATGGCCGTAGCCGTGGGGCAAAGCGCCGCGGTGAAGGTGCTCATCCCCGTCAATTTGTGCAACAACATCGTTGTGGGCGCGGAGGCGCGGCCGATCCGGGAACTCATCGCCCTCGCCGCAGGGCGTATTATCGCGGCCCTGGCTTGACAGGCAGTTGCGCGGCAGGGTATAATTTTCCGTAATGTTTGCCACGAAGGCAAACGCCCGGGCGTTCCATTCATAAGGGAAATCGAGCCACGAAGGCTTTTGTTCGGCTAAGCCGCACGCTTTCGCGGCATTTTATTTTTTGGGAGGATTTTTCATGTCCCCGATCAAACGCCTCGTTTTTGCAGGCTTGTGCGTCGCGCTGTGCGTCGTTCTGCCCCTCGCCTTTCACGCTGTGGCCAATGCAGGGCAGATATTTTTACCTATGCATATCCCGGTTTTACTGTGCGGCCTTATCTGCGGATGGCCTTATGGCTTAGCGTGCGGCGCGCTCGGCCCTTTGCTCTCGAGCCTGGTGAGCGGCATGCCGCCCGCCGCGATTTTGCCGGGGATGGTGTTCGAGCTGGCGGCATATGGTCTCGTTTCGGGCCTGATGATGCAGTGGGTGCGCACAGGCAGGAGCTTTTGGGATATTCTCCTCGCGCTCGTCACGGCCATGCTCGCGGGGCGCGCATTGAGCGGCCTAATGAACGCGCTGCTTTTCCGCGTGGGGAATTATTCCGGCGCCATTTGGGCCAGCGCTTCGTTTGTGACGGCGCTGCCGGGCATCGCCATCCAACTCGTGTTCATTCCGCTCATCGTGCTCGCGCTCGAGCGCGCGAAGCTCGTGCCCACGCGCTATCCTAATGTCGGTCCCGCGCGGGGTTGACAAGCGCCGCGGATCGTGGAATAATGAATGCGCAATTGAAGAGCGTGCGTTTATGCGCTGTATGCGCCGGCGGTTTCGCCGAGGGAACCGGATGTGATTTCCGGGCTATCCCAGTAACCGTGATGCGGACGAACGGGCAAATGTCACTGTCTTAGGATGGGAAGACGCCCAAGTAGGATGATGCTAAGCCGGGAGACCTGTTTTCGCACGGAAAACTTCTGGGGTTGAGTGAAACGGCGCGGGTATGGTTGTCCACGTTATGATCGAGTTGCTCCTCAATCCAGGGGAGCAGCTTTTTTGTTCTCCCATCTATTCATGCAAAACATGAAAGGGGCTCAATGCCAAATGAAACACACCAAACTGACCGTCCTTGTGCTCGTTTTCGCGCTGCTCGTCGCCTTAACGGCGGGCTGTGATGCGGGAACAACCGTGCCGAGCGCTACGCCGACCCCCGAAGCAACGCCCGAAACACCGGTGGCAACGCCGGCGGATACGTCCATTACCTTGACCGATATGGCGGGCAGGGAGATTGTCCTCGATGCGCCCGCGACCAAGGTCGTCGCGCTTGCGGCGTCCGACTGCGAGATCCTCTATGCCATCGGCGCGGGTGACGCGCTTGTGGGCCGCGGGGAATACTGCGACTATCCTGCCGAAGTGCTGGATGTCGTGAGCGTGGAGAGCGGCTCCAACACCAACATTGAGCAGATCATCGCCCTCGCACCGCAGGCGGTCATCATGAGCACGATGGCTCAGACCGAGGAGCAGGTCGCTCAGCTAGAAGGCGCAGGCATCGCCGTGGTCGCGCTTGACGCGCAGGATATTGCAGGCGTATATACTGCAATCGAAATCGTCGGCAAGCTTACCGGGCATGATGCTGAGGCTGCGGCGCTCATCGGCTCCATGAAGACCACCTTCGAGCAGGTCGTCGCCGACGCTGCGGCAAACGGCGTGGGCGGTACGATTTACTTCGAGGTTTCTCCGCTGCAGTATGGGTTGTGGGCAGCAGGCGGCGGCTCCTTTATGAATGAAATCGCCCAAATGCTTGGCCTCACGAACATTTTTGCCGAGCTCGGTCCCTGGGCGGAGGTATCCGAGGAGCAGGTCATCGAGCGCAATCCGGATTATATCCTCACCGTTTCCATGTACTTCGGCGAGGGCCCGACCCCCGAGGAGGAGATCCTCTCCCGCGCGGGCTGGGGAGACATTACGGCCATCAAGAACGGCGACGTTTTGAACATTGCAACCAACGAGCTCTCGCGTCCCGGCCCGAGGCTTGCCGATGGCGCGCGGATGCTTTATGATTTCATCTATGCCCAGATGAGCGAGCAAGACGCAGCATAACAACGACCCCGCCCGCGGGCGCGCAGCGCGCGCCCGCAGGCGGAAAAGGGAAAGCGTATGAAAGCGCGTCCGGAAGGTTTCCGTTTTTATGAATATCTGATCTTTGGCGCGCTCACCATCGCGGCGCTGCTGCTCGCCGTGTGCGTGGGCAGCGTGAATATTCGCCTGCATGATACCGCGGTAGTTTTTTGGAACGCGCTTTGGGGGTTGCCCATGGATCAGGCGCTCCCCAGCGCCATTTTACTTTCGGTTCGCCTGCCGCGCGTGCTGTGTGTGGCGCTCACGGGCGCGGCACTCTCGCTGTGCGGCGCTGCGATGCAGGGCCTTTTGAAGAACCCGCTCGCGGATGGTTCGACCCTTGGCGTCTCCTCAGGCGCATCGCTTGGCGCGGTGCTGGCAATCGCCTTTAACATCACCATTCCTGGGCTGCCCTTTGCGGGCACCGTCGTGATGGCGATGCTCTTCGCGTTCGCATCGCTGCTCATCATCCTCGCGCTTTCCTATAAGCTTGATTTTTCGCTTTCAACCAACACCATCATCCTCGTTGGCGTCATCTTCTCGATGTTCGTCTCGAGCTTGATGAGCCTTGTCATCACATTTGCCTCGGAAAAGGTTCGCGCCATCACGTTTTGGACGATGGGAAGCCTGCAGGGCACGAGCTTTCAAAACGCGCTTTTGCTCGCCGCGGCACTCGTGCTCTTTGGCGGCGTGCTCCTCACGCGTGCGCGGGAGCTCAACGCTTTTGCCGTGGGCGAGGAGAACGCCCGCACCGTTGGCGTCGATGTGCGGCGTGTGCGCCTCGTCGTGCTCATCTGTGTTGCGGCGCTCATCGGCATCACCGTCTCCATCGGGGGGACGATCGGCTTCGTGGGTCTCGTTACGCCGCACATGGTGCGCATGATCGTGGGTCCCAACAATAAGCGGCTGTTACCCGCCTCCCTCTTTGCGGGGGCGGTGTTTTTGCTGCTCGCGGATATCATCGCCCGCGTTTTGCTCCGCCCGCTGGAACTACACATCGGCGTGGTGACCTCGCTCGTTGGCTCGCTCACGTTTGTGTATATCTTCTATCTTTCGAGGAAGGTGAAGTAACCATGCTCGAAGTCAAAAACCTCAGCGTCCGCTACGGCAGCCTCACGATCGTCGAGGACGTGAGCTTTTCTGTCGCGCCCGGCGAGTGGCTGATGATCGTCGGCCCCAACGGGGCGGGCAAATCCACGCTGCTCAACGCCATCTCTCAGGCCGTGCCCTATACGGGCGATGTGCGCTTTGATGGGCAGGACGTTTCAAAAATGAAGCCCGCCAAGCGCGCGCGGGCGATGGGGATGCTCGCGCAGAGCCACGCCGGCGGGTATTCCTTCACCGTGGGGGAAATCGTGCGCCTGGGTCGCTACGCCTATGCGCCGGGCGTCTTTGCACGGCGGGATGGCACAGACGAGGCGCATGTGCAACAAGCGCTCGAAATCACCGGCATGTCCCCGCTCGTCCATCAGGCCGCCAACACACTTTCGGGCGGGGAACTGCAGCGCGCGTTTCTCGCGCAGCTTTTCGCGCAGGATCCCAGATTGCTCATGCTCGACGAGCCGTCCAACCACCTTGATCTCGTGTATCAAAAGCAGGTGTTCGGCCTCATCGGTGCATGGCTGCATGAAACGGGGCGCGCTGTGGTGAGCGTGGTGCACGACCTCTCGCTTGCCCGCATCTACGGCACGCGCGCGCTGCTGCTTGAGCGTGGAAAGGTCGCCTCCTTAGATGAAACCCCCAAGGCGCTCTCGAGGGAGAACCTCGAGCGTGTCTACCATATGGATGTGTACGCGTGGATGCGCGGCCTTCTCTCAGGTTGGGAAGAGGAATAGAAAGCCCCGTGCGCATTTTCTATAACAGCCTGCCCCGCGTAGGCTGTTTTGCGTTGGCGCTCCCTGTTTGGTAACAGAAAGGTTACAATTTTGGAAGACCTTTTTGATTGTAATAGACGAAGAATGCCTATATAGTGATGACTATGAAAAAGAATACGCTCATTTGGCCGGCCCTTGCGCTGGCGCTCATTTTACTCTTCGCGCTTACCGGATGCACGGGAGGCGGCACGGATGTCTATTATGCGCAGACCCCCGCCGGGGAGGGCGGGAACGCTGTGCAAACACCGACTGCCGAGCCTAACGCCACACCCGAAGGGACTTCTGCCGTGCCCGGTGAGACCGCGCTCGTGCAGGATACGCCTCTGGCCGGGGAAACGCCCGCGGTTACGGCTGCGACAACGCCTGAAGTGACGGCCACCGCAACGCCCAAGGCCACTGCAACGCCCAAGGCCACCGCAACGCCCAAGCCTACGGCAACAGCAACGCCCAAGCCTACGGCAACAGCCACGCCGATACCAACTGCAACAGCCACGCCTAAGCCGACGGCAACGGCAACGCCCAAGCCTACGGCAACACCGACGCCCAAGCCCACGGCAACACCGACGCCCAAGCCTACGGCAACAGCGACGCCCAAGCCGACGGCAACAGCCACGCCCAAGCCTACGGCCACGCCGACGCCGACACCTACGGCAACACCGACGCCCAAGCCTACGGCCACGCCGGATGCGAACCTTTCCTATGAGGAGAGAGTTGTGCAGCTCGTCAACGATGCGCGGGCGCAAAACGGCCTTGCCGCGCTCACGCTCAACCGGGACCTTGCCGATGTGGCGCGCACAAAGTCCCAGGATATGCACGACAATCACTACTTTGCGCACGAGAGCCCGACGTATGGCTCCCCGTTTGAAATGATGACGCAATTCGGCATTTCCTACCGCAGCGCGGGCGAAAACATCGCCATGGGCCAAACGAGTCCTGAGGCGGTAGTCGAGGCATGGATGAATTCCTCCGGGCACCGCGCGAACATCCTGAACGCATCGTTTACGCAAATCGGCGTGGGCTATGTGAAGGATGGCCATTACTGGACGCAGATGTTCATCGGTTAATCGGATGAAACGCCGCGGCCAAGCCGACCTCGGTCGGCCTGCTGCCGCCATAGAAGCAATAGCCCCGCTGCCGCGGGGCTATTTTGGTTTTCTGGTTTTCGCTATCGGTTTTCGCCGCAGGAGTGGCTTAATCGTCCAGGAGATCGACGCCGATGCGCTTAAGCTCCTCGTCCGTATACTTCCTTTGGCTGTGGGAGAGCGCGCGGGAGCGGCGTGCGGCGTCGCTGCGCGCGGCGCCACGTTCCCGCTGTTCCAGGTTCGCCTTGGCGGCCGCGAGGGTGGAGATGTTCGCCTCGTGCCAGGCGGTGACGAGTTTTTTCAGGTTTGCGTAGGGCTGCGTGAGGCCGTGCGAAGAATCCGCGGCGAGCAACAGCAGCTCGGGGTCCATATGCCAGGCGTTGCGCCAGGTTGAAACATCGTCTTTCTGCGCGGCGGAGGGGGCACGCTTGACCCCGGAGCGCTCAAGCATAAGCCGGGCGAGCTCCGCTGTGGCATCGCGCGCGCGGCGTGCTTCGGCTGCGGCCGCGGGTGTCAGGGTGCCGCTGATGCGATAGGTGTCGAGCACCGTATCAAGGTATTTGAAGCTGGGCTGCCCGGCGGCGGTGAGCTCCTGGCAGGCGTCGAGGATGACGCTCTCTTCAAACCCCCAGTCGTCCGTCCATTTAACGTAGAGCGCGAGCTCGTCCTCCGTGGCGGGGCGGTACTTTTTCCAACGGCTTAAAACAGCCTGAGCGCCGTGATTGCGCGCGTTTCGCTTTTCGATAAAAGCGTGCGCATCCTCGGGAGTAAACACGCCGTTGTCGGCCCAAAGCTTCGCCTCGGCGTTCATCTGCCACAGCTTCGCCTTCGCGCCGCTGCGGGAGATCACCTGCGCCACACACAGCACCGCTGTTTCCTGCTCGAAGCGGAAGGTTTCGATCCAATCGTAAATTTCAGCCAGTTCATGCCCGCTAAAAAGACGCGTGCCCGCGACTTGGGCGAGCGCCCCGACCAGGGCGGCATACTTGCGCGGCGCATCCGCGCCCCGTTCGTTGACCCCCAAATACTCGACCGCGAGCGGATCGCCGGTGATTACGCGCACGAGGCCCACACTCTGCCAGTACGCATAGGCTTGAGCGAGCGTCTCGGCGGAGAAGGGCACCTCCGCCTGGCTGTCGGGCACGTTGAGGCGCATCAGGCCATAGAGGTAAACCTTGACGAACGTGCCGTCCGCCACGGGCATGTAATCGGTGATGAAGCTGTTTTCGACGGTCGTCGTCCCCCGAAGGGAAGCGCCGCGGATGAAAGCGGGCACGGCAACCCCCTTAGAGCGCGTACAGCGCGCGGTATTTTTCGGTGAGGTAGCGCGTGTAGTAGGCGGGGTCGAAGGGCTTGCCACAGGCGTTGAGGATAAGCTCGTTGGGGTATTTCAGCATGCCGTAGCGGTAGATCTTATCCGTAAGCCACGCGACGATGGGCGCGAGGTCGCCGGCGTTGATGGCCGCGGTGATGTCGACATCGCGCTCCATGGCGTCGTAAATCTGCGCGGCGTAAGCGCTGCCGATCGAATAGGAGGGGAAGTAGCCAAATGAGCCGCCGGACCAGTGGCTGTCCTGCAGAACGCCGTGCGCATCGTCAGGCACATCCACGCCGAGGTATTCTTGATACAGCGCGTTCCACGCCTCGGGCAGGTCGCGCACCTCGAGCGTGCCGCCGATCAGGCGCTTTTCGATTTCGTAGCGCACCATGATGTGCAGCGAGTAGGTCAACTCGTCCGCCTCGATGCGGATGAGCGAGGGTTCGGCGCGGTTGGCGGCACGGTAGAGCAAATCCACGGATATATGCTCCATCTGCGCAGGGAAAAGCTCGGCCATCACCGGGTGCACGAGTTCGATGAACGCGCGGCTGCGGGCGATCATGTTTTCAAAAAGTCGGCTCTGGCTCTCGTGGATCCCCATGCTCGTGCCCGTGCCTAAGGGAGAACCGAGGAGCGCATCGTCGGTGTTTAGCTCATAGATCGAATGGCCGCCCTCGTGGATGACGCTGAAAAAGCTCGAGAGCACATCGTTTTCATAATAATGCGTCGTCAAGCGTACGTCGTTCTTGCTCGAGCCGCCCGTGAAGGGATGCTCCACCTCGCCCAGCGCGCAGCGCTCGCGGTCGATGGTGAGGATGTCGACCAGCCGGTCGGTCAACAGCCGCTGCTGGGGGATGGGGAAGGAGGCCTTGAGGGCGCTGACGTCCGCCTGCGTGCCACGCGCGGAAATTTCGTGGATCAGCGGCACGAGCGCCGCGCGCACGTTGGCGAAATACTCGTCCAGCATCGCCATCGTGAGGCCCTTTTCGTACTCATTGAGCAGCGCATCATAGGGCGCGAGGTCCGGGCGGATGTAGGCGGCCATCTTCCGATTAAAAGCCACGAGCTTTTCAAGATGCGGCGCAAAGGCGTCAAAATCGTTTTTCACCTTGGCTTCGCGCCACACGTTTGTGGCGACGCCTACGTCCATGTTGTACTGAACGTATTCGGCAAGCGGGATCTTTTCCAGCTTTTCGAGGCTTTCCTGGAGTTCCTCCACCTCACGCCGGGTAATCTCGTCGAGCGTGTCCTTGACGGGGGTGAGGGCTGCCAAAAGGCGCCGCATTTCATCGCCCGTGGAGAGCTTGTAGCTTTCCTCGCTGAGCATGCCTGCGGTTTTCGCAAAATCGTCCGCGCCCTTGGGGGGCATTACCGTCTCCATGTCATAATAGAGCACGGTCATGGCGTGGTTGTAGGCGTGCATTTTCGCAAGCAGCGCCTTGAAGCTTTGGATGGTCTCCTGCATGTCGGTTTCTCCTTTGTTGATGATGGTTTGCGGGCAATCAATCCCCATCCTCATCGGGGTTGATGATGATTTCGTTCTCATTGCGGCCGATGTTATGGCGACGGCGGTAGCGACGATCCGCCCACGATACGATGGGGTAATACAGGGGAATCGTCAAAAACAGCACCCACGCGATGTACCAAAGATCCCATACGCAGCCCAGTAGCAAAAACAGGCACACCACAAACACGGGGAAGGGGAACGCCTTCCAGAAGATGTGGCGGCGCTTGCCGTGGAACCACCCTGCCATCGAGTAATAGATGGGTATGGTGATGAACAGGATCCAAGCTGGGTGCCAGAGATCCCATACGATGCCCATGACGAGGTAGGCGATGGCAATAAGAATAGGATAGGGGAATGCGCTCCAGAAGCCCTTTTCTTTATCCTCGCCGTCCGGTCCTACCTGCACGCTCCAGCTTTTGCCGGTTTCATCGTTGCTGAACTGCCAGTTGTTGGGTTCATCCGCCTCGGACGTGCGCTCCTCCTCGTCCTCCCCGTAGGTGAAGTAGAAGCCGTCCTTGACGTTGAAGCGGATCGGCTTGCCGTTGACGGTGAGCTTCACGCCCTTTTCGGGTTCGGGCTCGGGGACGGGGTCCTCGGTGCGCAGCAGCTCATCCAGGCTGATGTTGTACACACGCGAGAGAAGGATGAGGTTATCCGTGTCGGGCGAGGCTTCCGCGCGCTCCCACTTGCTCACAGCCTGGCGCGAAAGGCCAAGCTTTGCCGCGAGCTCCTCCTGGGAAAAGCCGTGCTGCTTGCGCAGCTGCACGAGCCGATTTGCGATTTCAATATTCATAACGTACCTCCCAATCGCTTGCTTTTATGCTTTGAGCATACACGCAACCGAGGGGCAGATGCCACCAACTCCGCTTTTCATTCTGAAAATTCGGCGCAACCACAGGTAGCGCCGGGTTGCGCGCGGGAGAAAAAGCCAGGCGTTGCGCGGTTGAATCGGGTAGCGGCAAGGCATTAGCCGATGGATTGCTTCCCGCCCATGTAGGGGCGAAGCGCCGCAGGGATGCGCACGCTGCCATCGCGGTTGAGGTTGTTTTCCAGGAAGGCAATCAGTGTGCGCGGGGGCGCCGCAACGGTGTTGTTGAGCGTGTGCGCGAAGTAGTTGCCCGTCTCCTTGTTCTTGACGCGGATGCCAAGGCGCCGGGCCTGCGCATCCCCGAGGTTGGAGCAGCTGCCCACTTCGAAATATTTGCCCTGGCGCGGGCTCCAGGCCTCGACATCCACGCTTTTAACCTTGAGGTCGGCAAGGTCGCCCGAGCAGCAC
>CAYNDC010000038.1:0-9946 GCA_964396085.1 uncultured Clostridium sp.
GCATCCGCCATTTGCGGTGTCAATGTCAAATCATACACCGTATATAGTAGCATTTTCGTTGCTCTTTGCATTTTCTGCGGTTATAATAAGAACGATGAAAACGCTTGATGCAACGATAAGAGTAAACCATGCCCCCGCCGTGCCGCGGGAGGAACTGGAACAAAGTGCGGCAGCGTCGCTTGAGCTTCGCCACAGGCTTGCGCAACGCGGGGCGACCTACTTTATCGAAACCTACGGTTGCCAGATGAACGAGCACGACTCGGAGAAGTTGGCGGGCATGCTCGAGGAATGCGGTCTAGCAAAGGCCGCAGACAAAAAGGCCGCGGATGTGATCCTCTTTAACACCTGCTGCGTGCGCGAACACGCCGAAAAACGGCTCATGGGCAATGTCGGTGCGCTTAAGAAGCTCAAGGACGAGCGGCCGGAACTGATCGTTTGCGTCTGTGGCTGCATGGCGCAGCAAAAGGATGTGGCCGATAAGCTCTACCGCCGATTTCCCTTTGTGGACCTGATATTCGGCACGCATGAGCTGCACATGTTCCCCCAGTTTCTTGCCGAGGCGATGGACGGCCGCCGGCTTGCGCGTGTGCGCGAGATGGATGGCGAGATCGCTGAAGGTCTGCCCGTTGCCCGCAGCCACGGGGTTTCCCAGTACGTTACCATCATGTATGGGTGCGATAACTTCTGCTCCTACTGCATTGTGCCGTATGTGCGCGGGCGGGAGCGTTCACGTACGCCGGAACACATCCTTGCCGAGGTGAAACGCCTGGCTGCAGACGGCACAAAGGAGATTACCCTGCTCGGGCAGAACGTCAACTCCTACCAAGGAGAAGGCGGTGTCGATTTCCCGGCGCTGTTGGGTCTTGTATGTGAAGTTGAGGGCATCGAGCGCATCCGCTTCATGACCTCTCATCCCAAGGATCTCTCCCCGCGCCTCATCGAGGTGATGGCGGTGCTTCCCAAGGTTTGTCCGCACATCCATCTGCCCGTGCAATCCGGCAGCGACCGCGTGCTGGGCCTCATGAACCGCCGCTACACCTCAGGCGATTATCTGGCACTTCTAAACGCACTTCGAAGAGCTGTGCCGGGAATCGAGGTCACGACGGACTTCATCGTGGGGTTCCCGGGCGAGACGGAAGAGGATTTTTCCGATTCCATCCGCCTTGCCGATGCCGCCGGTTTTTCCGCAGCCTATACCTTTAAGTATTCTAAACGCAGCGGCACGAAGGCGGCGCAAATGGACGAACAGGTGCCGGAGGAAGTCAAAAAAGAGCGCCTCAAGCGTTTGAACGATGCGATTGCACTGAACCTTCGCGCGGACAACGAAAAATACATCGGGATGATCGGGGAGGTACTCGTCGAAGGGTGCGACAGGCGGGGGATCGCGATGACCTTTGGCAAGCTTCCCAGTTTCAAAACCGTATACTTCCCGGGGGATGAAAGCCTCATCGGCAAGTTGATAAAAGTTAAAATTACCAAAACCGCCACGAATTCGCTCTTGGGCGAACGCGTGCAGGAAGAAAGGAACATAAAATGATCATTGAAAAAGCAAAGGAGCTCGGCATTGCGCTGAGCGAGTCTGAAGAATTTCGCGCGATGAACGAAGCCCAGTGCGCTATGGAAACAGACAAGGATCTGATGGGGAAAATCAACGAGTTCAACCACAAGCAAAGCCGTATCATGGAGTTGTTGGGTGCGGACGAGGGCGATCAGGCGCAAATTAACGCATTGAGCGCCCAGCTGGAAGCACTTCGCACGGAGCTGGTCGAAAACGAAGCCTTCGTGAAGATGCTTGAAACGCAATCCACCTTCCAGGCGCTGATGCAGCGCGTCAACCGTGCAATCGGTATGTGCATCGGGGCAGACGTAGAAGAAAACGAAGAAACGGGATGCGGCGGTCAATGTTCCGGCTGTTCCGGCTGCCACTGAGCCGCATAAGATTCACATGCCCGCCAACGTAACGCCCATGATGAGCCAATATCTCCAGCTCAAAGAGGAGCATGGCGATTGCCTGCTTTTCTTCCGGCTTGGAGATTTCTATGAAATGTTCTTCGAGGACGCTCTCATCGCCTCACGCGAGCTGGAAATCGTGCTCACGGGGCGGGATTGCGGCCTTGAGGAGCGCGCGCCCATGTGCGGCGTTCCCCATCATGCGGTCAACGGCTACATCGCCAAGCTTATCGACAAGGGTTATAAGGTGGCGTTGTGCGAGCAACTTACAGATCCCGCCCTCTCAAAGGGTCTCGTCGAGCGCGGCGTCGTTCGCATATATACAGCCGGCACGGTCATCGAGGAGTCCATGCTCGACGAGCGCGCAAACAACTACATCGTTTCTTTGTATGGCTTCGACGACGGCGTGGGCCTGGCCTGCTGCGATGTATCCACCGGCAGTTTTTCCATCAGCGAATTCCATGCCCAGGAGGATTCGCAAGCGCTCATCGACGAACTTGTTCGCATTTCTCCCAACGAGGC
Source organism: uncultured Clostridium sp. (assembly GCA_964396085.1). Taxonomy (GTDB): domain Bacteria; phylum Bacillota; class Clostridia; order Christensenellales; family CAG-138; genus Phil1. The sequence goes on from CAYNDC010000038.1 coordinate 2,473, forward strand.
CATTGCTAACGACGCGCTGTTCCTTCGTGAAACGCTAATCCGCCGGATTCAGGCAATTTGCCGCGTGCAGTGTGCGGACAGCCGGAATTTTGACCCTGCGAGGGCGCAAGCGCGCTTGCTTGCGCATTTTAATGTTGTCTCCCTCTCCAGCTTTGGTTGCGAGAAAATGGCGCTCGGCGTACCCGCAGCCGGCGCTATGATGGCGTACCTGGAAGAGACGCAGAAGAATGCACTTGTGCACATCCGAAAGATCGATGTCCTGCGCCGTAGCCTCTATATGGCGCTCGATGCCGCCACCCGGCGCAATCTCGAGTTAACCAAGCCCCTGCATTTCGAGGGTTCAAAGCGCAGCACCTTACTCTATCTTCTGGACCATACGCAGACCGCCATGGGCGCGCGCATGCTGCGCGCATGGATTGAGCAACCGCTTCAAAACATCGATGAGATCAACGCGCGCTTGGACGCGGTGGGGGAACTTGTCTCCAACATACAGACGCGCGAGGCGCTTCGCGGCGCACTCGATTCCATTTATGACATCGAACGCCTGTGCAGCCGCATCGCCTACGGCACGGTCAACGCACGGGACTGCGTCGCGCTGCGCGTTTCCCTCTCAAAGTTCCCCAAGGTGGTGGAGCTTTGCGGGGCGCTCCACTCGTCGGCATATCTTAGCATCGCCGCACGATTGGATGCCATGGAGGATATCCGCGCTTTGCTCGAGAGCGCTCTCGTCGACGAGCCGCCAACCGGGGTGAAGGACGGCGGCATCATCCGCACGGGTTATCACGCCGAGGTGGATGCCTTGCGTGAGGCGGCCGCCGGCGGCAAAGACTGGCTTGCCCGCATGGAGGCGAATGAACGCGCGGCGACCGGCATTAAAAACCTGAAAATCGGCTATAACCGCGTGTTCGGCTATTATATTGACGTCACGAAGTCCTATGAACACCTCGTGCCGTATCATTATCAGCGAAAGCAGACGCTTGCCAACTCCGAACGCTACATAACCCAGGAACTCAAGGAGCTGGAAGAAACCATCACCGGCGCCGAAGAGCGACTCGTCCAACTCGAGTACGAGCTTTTTCAGAACATCCGCGAGGCGCTGCTCGCTTGCATCGAGCGGCTGCAAAGCGATGCCACGCTCATCGCCGAGCTTGACGCTTATGGCTCGCTTGCCAAAGCAGCCTTCGACAATGACTACTGCCGGCCTAAAATGCTCATCAACGGCGGCATCAGCATTTCTCAAGGGCGGCACCCCATCGTGGAGCGCGCTGTTCGGGGAGGCTTTGTGCCCAATGATACTCAACTTGACCTAAAGGATAACCGCCTCTTAATCCTTACGGGGCCCAACATGGCGGGCAAGAGCACCTATCTTCGACAGGTGGCGCTCTCGGTGCTCATGGCGCACATCGGCTCCTTCGTGCCGGCCAAGAAGGCCAGCATTTCGATTGTGGATCGCATCTTCACGCGCATCGGCGCGTCAGACAACCTCGCCTCCGGCCAGAGCACCTTTATGGTGGAGATGAGTGAGGTTGCGGGCATCCTCAACAACGCGACGTCTCGAAGCCTGCTCATCCTGGATGAAATCGGCCGCGGCACAAGCACGTTCGACGGCCTTTCCATCGCCTGGGCTGTGCTCGAATACATTGCAGACCCGGCCCGCTGCGGAGCCAAGGCGCTTTTTGCGACTCATTATCACGAGCTCACGGAGCTGGAGGGCAAGCTTGCGGGCATTAAAAACTACCGCATCTCCGTCAAGGAGGTGGGGGAGGACATCATTTTCCTTCGTAGGATCGTGCGTGGCAGCGCGGATCAATCCTTTGGCGTGCAGGTGGCGCGGCTTGCGGGATTACCGGAGGATGTCATTGCGCGCGCAAAGGAGCTACTCGCCCAGCTTGAGGCCGCAGATATCAACCGTGACATCCTGCCCTGCGTGCGCGAAGCGCAGGATGAGCAACAGCTCACGCTCTTTGGCTCCCCCAAGGCGGACGACATCTTGCAATCTCTACAGGAGCTTGACGTGAATGCCCTCACCCCGATGGAGGCCATGAACGCCCTCTACGACCTGCACATGCGGGCAAAAATGAAGGGATGACGCCATGAGTATACGCGTTCTGGATAAATACACATCGGATCGCATTGCTGCGGGCGAGGTTGTGGAACGGCCCGCCTCCGTGGTGAAGGAGCTTGTGGAAAACGCGCTCGACGCGGGTGCAACGAGCATCTCAATTGAAACGTTGGGCGGCGGGCTCGATTCCATGCGCGTTGTGGATAATGGTTCCGGCATTGCGCACGAGGAACTTCAAACCGCCTTTTTGCGCCATGCCACGAGCAAAATATCAAATGCCGATGACCTCGCGCACATCGAAACGCTGGGGTTTCGCGGCGAGGCGCTCTCCTCGATTGCGGCAATCTCGCGCGTGACGGTGCGCACGAAAGTAAAGAATGCGCCTTCGGGAACCCTTTTGCACATCACGGGCGGGGATGTCGAATCCTTTTCCGAATCCGGCGCGCCGGAAGGTACGGCTATCGAGGTGGCCGATCTCTTCTTCAACGTACCTGCCCGCTTGAAGTTCGCCAAGGCCGCGCGCGCGGAAGCGGCCTATATCAGCGATTATGTCTCCCGCATGATCCTGGTACGGCCGGATGTTGCCTTCCACCTTATGCAATCGGGCAAAACCGTATACAAAAGCGCGGGCGACGGTTCGCTTCATAATGCTGTGTTCTGCGTGTACGGCGCGGAAGTCATGCCGCATCTTCGCGATGTTCGCTACGACGACGGCTACATCGCCATCTCAGGCTACGCAGGTGTTGAGCGGATTGGGAGGGCGAACCGAACGGCGCAATCCTTTTTCATCAACGGACGCTACATCAAATCTCAAAAGCTGTCATTCGCGCTGCAAAGAGCCTACGATGCGCGCCTGATGACGGGGAAGTTTCCCTTTTGCGTGCTCGCGCTCCAGCTCAACAGCGCCGAGATTGACGTCAACGTCCATCCCAATAAGCTCGATGTGCGCTTTCACGAGGAGGAGCGAGTTGTGCGTGCGGTGCTTGGTGCGGTGCGCAATGCGCTTAGCGAAGACCGCGACACAATCCTGTTTTCGCCTGCCCAACAACTGGCTCGACAGGAAAACTACACGCCGCATGCTAACTCCGGCCGAACGGATGAATATTTGCGACTTGAAGCGCTCCCTTCCGATGCGTTCGCGGCAAAGCCGGTAGAACGGGTTGTTTTCCGTGATAGCGGGGGCGCTGCCTCCACGATGAGTGCCCCCACTGTGCCGTTTGTGGCCACATTGGGTGCGCCGGATTCCCAACCCATAGCGCGAGCCGAAACAACTGAAAAAACCGCGCAAACCGGCGAGCAGCAGGGCATGGATGTTCCCATGGTCAACGTAATCGGCCAGCTTTTCGATTGCTACTGGGTTGCTCAGGCAGGGGAGCGCGTGTTTTTCATCGACCAGCACGCCGCGCATGAGCGTAAGCTTTACGAGGCGATCCTGCGCGACGGAGTCAATGCGGATTCACAGCTCCTGCTCGTGCCAGAGGTCGTGCGCCTCTCGCCGAACGAGCACGAAACGCTGCTTTCAAACCTCGATGCCTTCGCGGAACTGGGTTACGACATTTCCGATTTCGGACCGCTCACGGTAAGCGTTCGGGCAGTGCCATCGATCCTCGGTGCGCCGCAAACCGCGGCTTTCCTGCACGAGGCGATCGAGCAGCTCGACCACAAATACCGCTTGAACACGACCGAACTCAAGCGTGAGGCGCTCATTCGCACTTCCTGCCGCCGCGCAATCAAGGCGGGGGAACGGCCCGATAAAGCCGCAATCGCGGCGCTGCTCGAAAGCTACGAGCGCGAGGGCATCCCCCTGACCTGCCCGCACGGACGGCCAGTGATGGTCGTCATGACGCGGCTCGAATTTGACAAGCTCTTCAAGAGGGTACTCTAATGGCGAAACCTGCGCTATTCTTCCTTGTAGGGCCTACGGCCTCCGGCAAAACGGCGGTTGGGGTGGAGCTTGCCCGCCGCATGGGGGCGGAGATCGTGTCCGCCGATTCCATCCAGATTTACCGCGGCCTCGACATCGGCTCCGCCAAACCAAATGAGAAGGAACGGCGTAGCATTCCCCACCACATGCTTGACATGGTCTCGCTCGAGGTGACAGATTACAGCGTTGCGCGTTACCGCAAGGATGCGCTTGCCAGTATCGAAGATATTACGGCGCGCGGGAAGACAGCCCTGGTTGTAGGTGGCACGGGGCTCTATGTGAACGCGCTCGTCTACCCCCTCGATTTCCCATCAGTGCCTCCCAACGAGGCGTTGCGAGCCTATTGGAACGAACGGGAGTGCCTGCAAAAAGGCAGTGCGTACGAGCGATTGCGCACGCTTGACCCCGCAGCGGCAAAACGTCTCCATCCCAACGACGTTAAGCGGGTTGTCCGCGCGATCGAGGTGATGGAAGGGATGGGGGAAAGCGCCAAGGCGGAGTTTACCCGGCGTGACGATGCAATCCTGCCCTATCGCCCCGTCATGGCGGGGTTAACGATGCCGCGTGAGGTCCTGTATCAGCGCATAGAAGCGCGCGTGGAGGATATGTTGCGCGCAGGACTGGAGGACGAGGTGCGGGGGTTGCTGCAATCCGGCGTTTCGCGTGCCTCGCCCGCGATGCAAGGGCTTGGATATAAGCAAATGTGCGCATTCATCCGGGGAGAATGCAGCAGAGAGGATACCATCGCACTCATCAAACAGGAAACGCGCCGTTACGCCAAGCGCCAACTCACATGGTTTCGGCGTGAGGAGCGCATCCGCTGGTTTGACGTTTCCGAATTTGAAAGTGTAGAAGCGCTTGCGGATGCTGTGAGTATTTATTTTACGGAGGTTCGGGATGGCTGATAAGATCGAAAAGCCCAATATTCAGGATGCCTTTCTCAACCGGTTGCGCCGTGAGAAAGTACCCGTGACGATCTACGTGATCAACGGCTATCAGCTCAACCACCTCACGATTGTTGGCTACGATAATTTCGTCGTGGTCGCCAAAAACGGCGCCGGACGCGAAATCATGCTCTATAAGCATGCGATTTCAACCGTCACGCCCGAGACGGACAAGGAAACGACGGAACCAAAAAAGGAAGACGGCAAGCAAAATGGGTGACGAAAGCAGGAAAATGGCAGGCATGCTGAGCGTTTCTCAAGAGGCGGTTGAGGCTGTCAACGCGGCCGAGGATACGCTGAGGGATGTGTTTCTACACATCGATGGCATCGAGGAGATCTGCGCTGCGCGCGTGCTGCGCGCGTTCACGGGAGAGGGCGTCGCCGCGCGGCATTTCGCCCCCACAACCGGCTACGGCTACGACGATGTGGGGCGGGATGTGTTTGAGCGCGTGTTTGCCGCTGCCATGCAGTCCGAGTGTGCGCTTGTCCGGCCGCAGTTCACCTCCGGCACGCATGCGCTCTACACGGCGCTTGCAGGGCTTACGGAGCCGGGGGATCATATTCTCTTTGCAACGGGCAAGCCCTACGATACGCTTGAAAACGCAATCGGGATCTCAGGCGATCACCCGCATTCCCTCAAGCGCATGGGTGTGGAATCCTCCTTCGTCCCGCTTACGCAGTCGGGCAAAATCGACCTGCCCGCCGTCCTCGCTGCGGCGGCGCAGCTGAGGCCGAAGCTCCTCTACGTGCAACGCTCCCGCGGTTATGCATGGCGAGATTCGCTCTTGCCCAAGCAGGACATGGCGCCGCTGTTTCGCGCCGTGCGGGAGGCATTCCCCCAAACGATCATCATCGTTGATAACTGCTATGGTGAATTTACAGGCGTGGACGAACCCACGGTCTTTGGCGCTGATGTTGTCGTCGGTTCACTCATCAAAAATCCGGGCGGCGGGCTTGCGCCTACAGGTGGCTATGCCGCGGGAAAAAGCGCCTACGTCGAGCAAATCGCTCAGAGGCTTACCGTGCCCGGCATGGGGCGCGAGGTGGGTTCTTACGCGGGCGGCTACCGCCCGTTTTACCAGGGACTGTTCCTAGCGCCGCACACCACGGCGCAGGCATTAAAATCCGCAGCGCTCTTCGCGCGTTTATTTGAAACGCTGCGTTATGAAACAATGCCAGCGGCTGATGCTGTGCGCTCGGATATTGTGCAAGCCATTCGCTTTGATACAGCCGAGGCCCTCATCTCCTTTTGCAGAAGCATACAAGCATCCTCTCCGGTGGACAGCCAGGCTGCGCCGGAACCTTGGGATATGCCCGGCTACACCTCGCAGGTCATCATGGCGGCGGGGGCGTTTGTGCAGGGAGCAAGCATCGAATTGAGTGCCGACGCGCCCATCCGCGAACCGTATACGGCCTATGTGCAAGGCGCATTGACCTACTCGCATGGCAAGCTAGCCGCCATGCGGGTTTACGATGCGCTTGTGCGCTCGGGCGGGGTCATTCATAATGCTTAAGGCAAATCTCACCTAAGCTGGGTGCGTGTCCCTCGCAGCTCTTTATCGCGATTTCTACGTTAAAAAATACACGCAATCGTTGCGCCATTGCGTGCATTTCTATTTGTTTTGCAAGAATCCTTCGCGAGGGGGACAGCCCTGCTTTTCTGCAGCCCTGCTTAATATTTTCTGTATAGGCCGATCAGCTTGCCAACAATCTCCACATCCGCCTGGCTGACGATGATGGGCGCAAGCGCCGAGTTCTCCGGTTGCAGGCGCACTGTGCCATCCTGATTTTTATAAAAACGCTTAACGGTCGCAGCCTCCGCACCGACGAGCGCGACGACGATATCCCCATTATGCGCGGCAAGGCCCTTGTGAATGAGGATCGCGTCCCCGTCGCGAATGCCCGCATCGACCATGCTATCCCCACTCACGGTGAGCATGAACACCTCATCCGGGTTGCCGCCGTGCAGCAGTTCCGGGGAAATCAGAAAATAGTCCTGAATATTTTGCTCGGCAAAGATCGGCTCGCCTGCGGCCACACGGCCAATCAGAGGCACGGGGCGTGCTACATCCGTGCGACGGCTTGCGGCCGCAATCGCGATCGAGCGCTGCTTGTTCGGACTTTGGCCGATGAGCCCCTTTTCAGCGAGGTTTTTGAGATGTGCATGCACCGTTGAGGTCGATTTGAGTTCGAGAGCCGCGCAAATCTCGCGAATGGTGGGCGTGATGCCGTTCTCCTCATAAAATGCACAGATAAACCGGTAAACCGCTGCCTGCGTGCTGCCGAATTTGCTCATGCGCACCCCCAAATGTGGTATACTTAATGAGATTATAGCATGGGAAAAGAATAAATTCAAACATGCGTTCTATTTTGGAGGGGCTATGGTCGAGAAAAGAAAACCGGCGGACGAGGGTTTGGTCGAAAATGACCTGTGCGACCTCGACCCGGGCAAGATATGCGACAATTGCTGCAAGTGTTTACAAAAGAATGATGCAGACTACATGGATATCAGCGCTTCGATGGACCTGGAGTCCATGCGGGTCT
>CAYNDC010000039.1:0-9916 GCA_964396085.1 uncultured Clostridium sp.
CTCAACCGCATCGCGGGCGTTCCCACGCCAGAGGTGACCATCATCGGCTGCGGTTTCTCCGGCATGGGCGCGGCGGAGCTTGCAAGCGCCTTTGGCAATAAGGTCACGATGCTTGATGTCAACTGGAAGGCAATGGAGAAGGCAAAGGCCAAGCTGCCCGCAAACGTGGAGTTCCTTTACTCGGACCGCGAGAATCTCGTCACCTGCCTGCAGCGCACGGACGTGCTCATCAACTGCATCCTGTGGGATAAAACCCGCACAGATCACCTCGTCAATCGCGCGGATCTTGCACTTATGAAGCCTGGAGCGGTTATCATCGACGTTGCCTGCGATGATGGCGGCGCCATCGAAACCTGCCGCAGTACCACGCACGACGACCCGATCTACTTTGAGGATGGCGTGCTGCATTACGCCGTGGACAACATCCCCTCCGGCTTTGCATGCACCGCCTCGCAGACGCTCAGCGCCGCGACTCTCCCCTACGCGCGCGCCATTGCCCGCAAGGGCTTGGAGGAGGCGTTGCTCGCGGATGCCCACCTGAGGCGGGGCCTTACGACCTACCGCGGCTGCCTCACGTTGGAGGAGACGGCGAGAAAACAAAACATCCCCTATGTCGACCCGGCGGAGGCAGTGCGCAAGCACAGGGATTAGGCTTCCGATGGAAAAGCGGTATCTGACCGAGGGGCTTCAACCGGCAAACGTGCTGCGCCATTTTGAGGATATTTGCGCCATCCCCCACGGCAGCGGCAACGAAGCCGCGCTTGAGGCGCATATCGTGGCGTTCGCACGCGCAAATGGGCTTTCTTATGAATGTGACGAGGCGGGCAACATCCTGGTGACGAAGCCCGCCTCGCGCGGCATTGAAGGTGCGCCTGCGCTGCTCTTGCAAGGGCATATGGATATGGTTTTGGCCAAGCGGGCGGACGTTACGCTCGACATGGCGCGCGAACCCGTTCACCTCGTACTCGAGGGTAACATCCTGCGCGCCGAGGGCACTTCGCTGGGTGCGGATAACGCCGTGGGGCTGTGCAACATGCTCGCCCTGATGGAAGATGCCGAATACCCGCATCCGCCGCTCGAGTTTCTGTTCACCACCGGCGAGGAAGCGGGCATGACGGGCATTCGCCGCTTCGACTTCTTAAAGCTTCGTGCCCGCCGCATGATCACCATGGATTGTGGGGATCCGGATTGCATGGTCATCGGCAGCGCCGGCAGCGCGCGCTACGCGCTCACGAGGACCGCACCCTTGCGGCCTTTTTCGGGGCATGCGCTGCGATTTGAAATCGGCGGATTGTTGGGCGGGCATCCCGGCATTGAAGCAGGGAAAAATCGCATGAGCGCCGTTGCCCTTGCGGGCAGGCTGCTGTGCGCTATTGCCGACGCGCTGCCCGTGCAACTTGTTGAAATGACGATGGCGGAAACCGGCGCGGGCATTCCGCGCGAAATGGCCTTTACCGTCGGCTTTGCGCCGGAGGAACTTGCTCGCGTGCGGGAGATCGCGTTGGGAATGGACGCTGCCTTTCGCGCGCAAGCGATGGGGATCGATCCAGACTACCGGCTTTGCGTTTACCAAGCGCAGGCGCATGCCGCTGTGTCCCCGCAGGACACGCGCGCTGTCATCGACCTGATGCGCCTCATTCCGGACGGCGTCCTTCGCCGCAGCGAGCACAACCCTGCCTGGCCGCTGTGTTCGGCGCTGCTTGGGCGCGCGGTTCTGAAGGGCGGTGCATTCCGTGGCATTTTTTCCATCCGTGCGAACCGCGATGAGTATCGGGATGACTGCGTCTCGCAATTGGAAACGCTGCTGCGCCTTACGCATGCGCAAAGTGAGTTCCTGGGCGGCGCGCCTGCCTGGCCGATGGAGCCGGTTTCGCCCCTGCAAACATTGTGCGGGGAAGTCTACCAAAAGCTTTTCGGGATGCCGATGCACGCGGAGCCCGTACACGGTGCGGTGGAGGCGGGCATCATCAAAAGAGCGCTGCCGCAAATGGACATTGTCGGCTTCTCGCCCAAATCAAGAGGCGCCCACACGAGCGATGAGCGCCTGTACGTCGATTCGATGCTGCCATTTTGGAACTATCTCACAGCGCTTCTTCGCGCGATGTGCGCGGCGCCTTCAAGCGCATCTTAAATGCCTAGCTCATCATACCATTTGAGGCAGTTGCGGATTTTTACCGCGAGGGAAAGCTGTTCATAATCCGCCATTTGCCTGAAATCGAGCTTCGTAAGGGCGGCGATGCGCGCAAGCCTTTGGCGCAGCGTATTCTCGTGCTGGTCGAGTTTTTGCGCGAGCTCACGCAGGTTCCCGTTGCACTCGATCAGGCCGAAGAGCGTCTTTTGCAGCCGGCCGTCGTTTTGCATGTCGTAGTCGAGCACAGGCTCAAGGATGCGCTCACAGAACGCACGCATATGCCCGCCACGGGCAGCGGGGAAGAGGACCTGATAAGCGCCGATGTCGCGGTGACGCTTGATGCCCGGTTCGCGCAGGATGACCGAGGCGCGCATGCTCTCCTCAATGGCGGCACGCAGTTCCACGGGGGAATAGTGCAAATCGCTCATCCCTATCATGCAGGGCGGGAACACGCCGGTGAAGCGCTTAAGCAAATCTTCACACTCCCCGTACGCCTCGTCGATGTCCGGAATGTCCGCCGTGCACAGAAGCAACGCGCCGCTTCGATAGCGGTAGATCATGCAGTTTTTGCCCTCGCGCGCAATGCCGTCCGCGCGCGCCCAGGCTTCGGGCGTCAGGACTTCTTCCATGCGCAGATAGAAGGCGAGGTAGTAGTGCCCCATCATGGGGTAAAGCGCATAGGCGCGCGTAGTCTCCTCCTCCTTGCCCAGCGGCAAGCGCAGGATGGTATCGATCATCAGCTGTTGGGCGTGAATGTCCCGCCGGATGCGGATGCCCTCGTGGATGGCGAAGATGATAGGCTCCACAAAGCACGCGGGATCGTCGATCATGAAAATGGGGAAGTTGCGCGTATCCGCATAGCGCAAAATGGAATCCGGAATGCGCAGGTGATAGACGTTCTTGATCGCAAGGCCGGATATGCCCGTGGCGATGAGCTGCTTGATCGCCTCGGCGATCAGGTACTCCCTGTCCTTCGCGTAGGTGAAGGAGGTCAGAAGGAGCATTCCAGGCCTGAAGTTCGTGTAGGTGAACTTGTTTTTAAATTCGGGGTCATATTCATAGTCAAGGATGCAGCAAGTGTTCACCTCGCGGTCAAGCCCCTGCTGGCCGGCGATCAGCCGCATAGCGGCGAGCTTTTTCATAGCGATAAGATCCCGAAGGGTCGTCGTTATTCCGTCCATGCTATGTTGCACCTCCCCATAAACAGACTGCTTATATGTAAAATACCACAACGCGTGGAATGCCGCAAGATGGGAAATGCCGCAGATCGAGCTTTTTTAGCGCCTTAGTGCAATAGCGGTTTGCGCGGTGGGTGTACGACCGCCTATGCGCGCATGGGAACGCTTGTCAGGGTCAACATAGAAATGCGTTTGCCAGCGTGCCCGTTTGTCGCGTATAAAGAAAACAGAAGCATTTCAGAAGTGAACAGCCGTCTTTGCCCTGCTGCCTACCGAAAGGAGAGCATGTGAATGAAAATCGATCCATTCAAAATTGAATGCTGGCTCAACCCGCGCGATCCCCTGTGTAAGTATAACTTGGGCGCCAGTTGCGTCAAGGCGCTTCATCTGAACGAGTTTTTGGATCTCGTCGGCCTTGCGCGCGAACAGTTCTATCGAGAACTCGGGGAAATGAGCCTGCATTACGGTCACTTTTATGGGTTCGATCGGCTGCTTGGGGCGATTGCCGCGCTTTATGAAAAAGGGGACTCCGCGCATGTGCTCACAACGCACGGTGGCACAGGCGCGAACAACATCGTCATCAGCGCACTGCTCGAGCCGGGCGACGAGGTCGTCGCGATCGTGCCCAATTACCAGCAGCACTATTCGATCCCCGCCTCTTTAGGCGCGCATGTTAAGCTGTATCCACTTGACTGGCGCAACGACTACGAGCTCGATTTTGATAAACTGCGCGCGCTCGTGGGAGAACGCACGAAGCTGATCACCCTGTCGAACCCCAATAACCCGACCGGCAAGTATTTCGGGTGCGGAACGCTCGAGGCACTCGCCCGAATCGCGCGGGACGCGGGGGCTTATGTGCTTTGCGACGAGATCTACCGCGGGCTGGACGATCAGTACATGGCCTCCATGCTCGATGTGTATGAGAAAGCTGTCGTCACCAGCAGCATGAGTAAGGTTTTTTCCCTCGCGGGTACGCGCGTGGGGTGGATCATCACGCGCGACAAGGCGCTGCATGAGACGATGGAGAACCGCCGCTCCTACGACACGATCTGCGATGGGCCGATTGATGAGCTGATTGCGGCCATCGCCCTGGAAAATCACAAAACAATTCTTGCGCGCAGCCGCGACATCGTGGGCAAGGGGCGCGCCCTGTTTGAAGAATGGCTCAAAACACAGCCTTCGCTGCATTGTGCGGGCGAAAGCCACACCACGACCGCGCTCGTGCATTACGATTTCGATATCGACTCCGTCGCCCTGTGCGAGGACATTTACAAAAAGCTCAACGTGTTGCTTTGCCACGGCGATTGTTTCGACGAGGAAAAGTGCTTCCGTCTGGGCTACGGCTTTGGCGACTCGGCGAAGCTCGAGGAGGGCTTGGAGTTGATCGGCGCTTATTTTCATGCGCTTGAGGCGAGATGAGCATGCAGATCGTCGTTCTGAACCGCGCGGAGGTTCGCGCGTCGCTGCGCATGGAAGATGTGCTGCGCGCAGTCGAGCATGCGTATTGCATGAAGGCTGCTGGAGAAACCGGAGTGTGGCCGCTCGTCTCCCACGAGTTTGAAGAGCTGGATGCCGTGATGGACATCCGCTCCGGCTTCGTGGCAGGGGATGTAGGGCTACACGGCCTCAAGATGCTCAACAACTTCCCTCATAACGCACAGCAGGGTCTCCCCGTATTCAACGGCATGCTCATGGTGTTCGATTCAAGCAACGGCCTGCCGTTGGGCATTATGGACGCTTCGTATATCACCAGCATGCGCACGGGCGCGGCCGGTGCCTTGGGCCTCAAAGCCCTCGCGCGGGCGGATGTGAAAACGCTCACGCTCCTTGGCGCGGGCAAGCAGGCGGCCTATCAAATCGCCGCGGCGCTCATCGCAAGGCCAGGCATTTGCGAGGTATACATCGCAGATCCCATCAATCCCGAAAACGCACGCGCGTTTGCCGCAGCGATGCCACAGCGGCTTGCCGAGGAGTTCGCAATCGCAACCCCAAACGTGCGTTTCATGGCGGCGCAGGACCTAGCCACAGCCGTGCGGAAAAGCGATGCTATCATCACAATTACCCCCTCGCGTGCACCGCTCATCCGGCGGGAGTGGGTCAAACCCGGCACGCATTTCTCCTGCATCGGCGCGGATATGGAGGGCAAGGAGGAGATCGACCCGTGGCTTTTCCACGACGCGCGGATTTTTGCGGACGATCGGGCTCAGTGCGCGCGCGTGGGCGAGATGGAGATTCCTCTCAAAAAGGGCGTGATTACGCCGGAAGATATAGCGGGCGAACTGGGCGAGGTGCTATGCGGTAAAATTCACGGGCGCACGAGCGAGGAGCAAATAACCATCTTCGACGCAACAGGCCTCGCGCTCCTGGACCTTGTGACAGCGCGACTTGCCATTGACGGGGCGGCGCAAAGGGGCATCGGCCTGTTTACCCAGATGTAACGGTTTCAATGAGCCGGTTTTGCGCGGCTCCTGAAATAAAGAACGCTTACGAGCAAATATACGATTAAAAGGAGAACGGAAATGGAAAAAAGATTGTACACCGAGGAGTTTTACGATTTAGACAAAGCCATGCTCAGCGGCGAACCGATGCCCGACATCAAAGCCATCGGCGGCGAGAAATGGTTCCCCCTCGACACCACGATCGAAGAGGACATGCCGCTTTATTGGGGCGGAGATTGGGGCTGCTCCTCTGAGGTAAACAGGCTGCGCGCGGTTCTCCTGCATAGACCCGGCGCTGAACTGGATCATTTTGATTTTGAAAAAGTGCGTTTCCGCGCGCCGGTCGATCCCGAGAAGTTCCGCGCCCAGCACGACGATCTGGCGAACTATTACCGTAGCCATGGCGTCGCCGTGCACTATGTCGAGAACGGCAGGGCGGATCGACCGAACTCCGTATTCTGTCGCGACAAGCTCTTCATGACCCCGGAAGGTGCGATTATCGCCCGCCTCGCTATGCCCGAGCGCAGGGGCGAGGAGCGCTTTGTGGCAGAAACCTGCGCGAAGCTGGGCGTGCCCATCGTCAAGACCATCGCGGGGGACGGCATCTTCGAGGGCGCCAACGCGGCATGGGTTGACCGCCATACGGTCATCCTCTCCATCAGCGTGCGCGCGAACCGCAGCGGCTACGATCAGATGGCGGCGGAGCTTCGCCGCCAGGGCGTGACGGATATCATCACCATGCAGATTCCCTACGGCCATGCGCATGTCGACGGCCTGCTCAACTTCGCGAGCCACGATCTCGTGTTCATCCATGCCTGCCAGGTGCCCTATGAGGTTGTGGATGCCCTCAAGAAGCGCGGTTACCGCATTGTGGAGACGCCCTCTCTGACCGAAACCAAGTACGGCTATGCGACCAACTTCGTTGCCATCGAACCCGGCCACGTAGTTTCGGGCAACCTTGCGCCGCGCTCGGTGGAGCTGCTCGAGAAGCACGGCATCAAGGTCGATGTGCTCGATCTTTCGGAGTTGAACAAGGGCCGCGGCTCAGTGCACTGCGCCACCGCCTTCCTCAAGCGCGACAACGACTAGATAACGCGTTGCGGGGCGCCCGCTTAGCGGGCGCCCCGCCGCTGTTTGATGAGGATCAATGAAGAGAAAAGTTTATGTGATCGCAACGGGCGGCACCATCACCGCCACAGGCGGCGTTTTACGAACGACCGGCTATGAGCTTGGCCGGCTGAGCATCGAATCAATTCTGGGGGACATTGGTCAAAACGCGCTCAACTGCGAAATTGTGACGGAGGAGCTGTTTAAGATATTCAGCAACGACATCACAGTGGCGCACTGGCTCAAGCTTGCCGCGCGGATCAACGAACTCGCTGCGAAGCCCGAGGTCTGCGGCTTCGTCGTCACCCATGGCACGGATACCCTGGAGGATACCGCCTATTTTCTCAACCTCACCGTGAAAACGGATAAGCCCGTGGTCGTCACGGGTGGTATGCGGCCGGCGACGGCCATCAGTCCGGATGGGCCGTTCAACCTTTTGCAGGCGATTGCGCTTGCGACTGATGAAAACGCGGCGGGCAGGGGCGTTCTCGTGCTGTTTTCGGATGCGATCTACGGCGCAAGGGATGTGAGCAAGGTCAACACCTACCGTCCACAGGCGTTCGACGGCAGGGATGTTGGCCTGCTCGGCTTCATGCAGGAACACCGTCCGGCGTTCGTGCACCGCAGCGTGAAGACCCATACGCGTGAGAGCGAGTTTGACACGCGCGGCGTTGAGCGCCTGCCTCGCGTGGACATTTTGACGTTTTACGCGGATGCGCCGCTTGATCAGGTGCGGCATGTGCGTTCGCTGGTCAAAGGCCTCGTGCTCGCCGGGGTCGGCGGGGGCTATTGCAGTGAGAGCTGGCAGGTGTGCCTCAGGGAGTATTCTAGGTCGGGCATTCCAATCATCCGTGCGTCGCATATCGCCAATGGCATCGTAAGCGATGACGACATCGATCTGTATTGTGAAACCATCCCCGCTGGCACCCTCGCGCCGAATAAGGCGAGAATTCTGCTGATGCTCGCACTGATGAAATCCACAGACACTTCGTATATCAGGCAGATCCTCGAAACCTACTGAACCTTCCCGGGCAAGGGGCAAAAGACACGCCTTAAGGCGGGAGGACACAAAGCGCAACCCCGCCGGCAAGGCCGCAATCGAATATTTGTCCAGCGCATCGCATACCTTATGCCAAAGCCACACTTCGGGGGAAAAGCATATGAAAAAGCGGCGCGGCGGGCTGATAATCAATCTCTTCCTGGTCCTTGTGATGATTAGCCTATATGCGCTCACAAGCGCAAAGGATGCGGTGCAGACCATGGCCGCGCTTTACGCCGGGCCGATCTATCGCGGTAGCGCCACGGATGCGCTGGCGCTCGAATTCGCGGCTTCCTGGGATGCGGCGGCGCTTGGCGATATCCTCGATACGCTGCGGGAGGCAAACGTGTGCGCCACATTTGCCGTGAGCGGAGAATATGCGCGCGATCACGCGGATATGGTGCGCCGCATCGCGCAGGAGGGGCACGAGCTAGCGACGATGGGGGATATCCCTGCCTTTGACGGCAGTGTGAGTGCTGTTGCTGCGGATATCCAACGCTCCATCGAGAGTATCGAGCAGGCCGCGGATGTCGTCCCCGCGCTGTATTTCTCCGGTGAGCGCGGCATTCGCGCCTCCTCGCGCGCGGCGCGTGAAACGGGACTCTCGCACGTTTTGTGCACGCTCAATTTGCGTTGCGCGGCGGGCAGCGCCGCAGATATTCTCGCGCGCGGATTGAACGAGCCTATATTCGGCAGTATAATACTCATGCAGCCAACACGGGCCTGCGCGGACGCGCTCCCGGGGCTGATTGATGGATTATCGAAGAAGGGATTGAGGGTCCTCACCGTATCGGAGGTGATCGACCCGGGGTGAGGCATGGTTTGGCGTGACAGGCTAGAGAACGGCGTGAGAGTCGTCAGCGAGCGCATGGAGCATTACCGCTCCGTATCATTGGGCGTTTGGGTCGACGCAGGCTCCATCTGCGAGCAGGCGGAGGAGTCCGGCGTCTCTCATTTTATTGAGCATATGCTCTTTAAAGACACCGGCAAACGCAGCGCTGCCGACATCGCCGCCGAGATGGATGCCGTGGGCGGCAACCTCAACGCGTTTACCAGCAAGGAATGCACCTGTTTTTACGCCAAGGTACTCGATGAAAACATCGGCCTCGCGGCGGACATGCTCTCGGATATTTTGCTCGCCTCAAAGCTTAATCCGCAGGACATCGAGCGCGAAAAGGGCGTCGTCATCGAGGAGATCAATATGACGCAGGACACGCCCGAGGATGTGGCGCACGAAACGCTCTGCACGCTGCTCTTCGAGGGCACGCCGCTGGAAAAGCCGATTCTCGGCTCGAAGGAAACCGTGCGTTCCTTCACGCGCAACACGCTTACGGGTTATATGGACAGGCTCTACAGAGCTGATGACATCGTCATCTCCTGCGCGGGCAGCATCGAGCGCGAGGCGCTGCTTCGCCTGCTCAACGAGCGCTTTGCCGCCATTCAACCCGGCGGCGGGCGAGAGAAGAAAGCGGGCAGCTACGGCGCGGGCCGGCGGGTGGTGAGCATCGGAAAAGATGTGGAGCAAACGCACATCTGCCTAGGTCTTCCCGGCCTTGCGGCGGATGATGAACGGCGCTATGCGATGCTCGTGCTCAACAACGCCTTAGGCGGTAGCATGTCCTCTCGCTTGTTTCAGAAGATACGCGAGGAGAAGGGCCTCGCGTATACGATCTATTCCTATCCCACCTCCTTTGCGGATACAGGCTATTTTGCACTCTACGCAGGCACAGGCGCGGACACCGCGGCGCAGGTTGCGCGCCTCGTGCTCGATGAACTTGCGCTCATCCGAAAAGAGGGGTTTACCAAAGCGGAGTTTACGCGCGCGAAGGATCAGCTTCGCGGCAACTATCTGCTCGGGCAGGAGAGCACAGGCGCAAGAGGCTCTGCCATCGGCAAGGCCGAGCTGCTTGCAAACGAGGTGATTGAGGAGGAGGAACTCCTCGCGCGGCTGGAGCGCGTGGATGAAGGGGCGCTCGAGGCGATCATCCCGGTGGTGCTCGACGAGGAGAAGCTCTGCGCGAGC
>CAYNDC010000040.1:0-9844 GCA_964396085.1 uncultured Clostridium sp.
GGATTTGCAGCATCAGCGGCGTGCCGCGCATGAAGGAGATGTACGCCGCGGCGGGCAGGCGAAGCGCACGATGCCGGCTCAGCCGCGCGAAGGCGAGCGGCAGGGCGAGAGGAAGTGCGAACAGCAGCGTGAGCGCATAAATCAGCACGCTTGTCAGCATCCCCCCGCTCAGTTGGAGAAGAACGGTTTCAAAGCTCATCGGGCTTATTTCCCAAGAATGCAAACATCATAGCCGAACCACTCGTTGGAGATTTTTGCGAACGTGCCGTCCTCAACCATCTTCAATAGCTCGTTTTGCACCTCATCGCGCAGCTGCGTATTGCCCAGCAGGAAGCCGATGCCATACTGCTCGGCCACGAGCGCTTCCTCGAGGATTTGGAACGCGTCCTCGCGCCCGGCCATCTGGAAGCGCGCAACGCCGATATCCATGGCGATGGCGTCCACCGCGCCGGATTCAAGCTGCATGAAAGCGGTGTTATAATCGCCCACCGTCTCCAGCTTTGCGAAGGAGGCGAGCAGCGCCGCGTTTTCCTCCTCCTCGATGGCGGCCTGGGCGGAGCTGTCGTTCTGCACGACCACGGTTTTGCCCTGAAGGTCCCCGAAGTTCGCAATGTCCGCATCCGCGCGCACGACGAACACCTGGGAATTATCCATATATGCGTCCGTCCAGGTGTAGCTCGTCTCGCGGCCGTTGATGGTGAAGCCGTTCCAGATGCAATCGATCGTGCCGGCCTCAAGCTCCATATCCTTAGAATCCCAGTTGATGGGCACGAGCTTGATTTCCCACCCAAGCCGCTCGCACAAGGCCTTTGCCATGTCGATGTCAAACCCCGTGTACTGCCCGTCCTCGCCCATATAACCGTAGGGCGGGAATTCCGCATCGAAGCCGAGGTTGAGCGTACGCTTGTCACCTGTCTGTTTGGCGCAGCCAAACAAGAGCGCGAGCAAAAGGACGAGCGCAAGGGCGAGGGCGATGGTCTTTGCCGGTTTCATTTCATAGATCCTCACTTTCCAACAAGTATTCCATGCGGCGGGCTCCGCCCGACACTTTTGTATGCTATCACATCACTGCGCTAAAGTAAAGAAGTATCGCGATCTGATTTTTCAATATAACGAAGATTGCGGCGGCGCAGGCGGCGGGAGCTGGCCTCAAGACAGGGGTGGGGACTGCGCGCACGAAACCGCAGCCCCCGGCATTTTCCCTATCGCTTTTTCGGCGCACGCGCGCGTTGCCTTGCCGCACGTTCCTCGGCGAGGAGCTTGCGGTAGCTGCGGTAGCGCCGCGCATCCAGTGCGCCCTGCTCGAGGGCTGCGCGCACGGCGCAACCCGGCTCCTTGTCGTGCGTGCAATCGCTAAAACGGCAATGGGCGGCGAGTGCGTCAAGGTCGGGGAAGGTCAGGGCGACATCCGATTCTTCCAGCGCGAGCGCGCGCATGCCGGGCGTGTCGATGAGGATGCCGCCGCCGGGAAGCAAAATCAGCTCGCGCCACGTGGTCGTGTGGCGGCCTTTGCCATCCTGCCGGACGGCCTGCGTATCGAGCGCCGTGCCTGCGAGCGCGTTGATGAGCGTGGTTTTTCCCACGCCGCTGCCGCCCAGCAGCGCCGCCGTAACGCCCGCTCCCAGATAGGCTCTCAGGGGGTCAAACCCGTCCGGACGCGCCGCCGTGCAGGCGACGACCTGCGCCCCGGGAAAGCGCGCGCGCGTTTGCTCGCACGCGGCCGCAGCATCGGCGCACAGGTCGGCCTTTGTGAGCACGATGAGGCTTATTGCCCCCGAGCCCTGCGCGGCCGCCAGAAAGCTCGAGGCGGGCCGGATTATACGTCGCATCGAGCGGCATGCACACGAGGCACAGGTCCATGTTCGCCGCGATTGGCTGAGGATAGGGCTCCTTGCCCGCGGCAGCGCGGGCGAGGAGTGTTTTGCGCGCGAGGAGCATTTCAATGCCGCGCGCGCTCCAAAGCACCCAGTCCCCCGCGACGGGATAGTCTGCCGGGCTTGGGGCCGCGTGGCGGAAGCGTCCGGTCACAGAGAGCAGGAGTTCTCCCTCGCCGGTCGCAAGGGTATAGAGGAGCCGCTCCTGGCGGACAATGCGCCCAAGGGCGAGGTTTTCTTGGGCGGCGCAGGCAATGTGCGCCGCGCTCGCGCCGTAGCAATTGATACCTTGTTTTTCCAATCGGATGCCTTTCCGGGCAAATCAGCCCAAAAGATGCTCATTTTGGGCATAAAAATGCCCGGGAACCAAACCCCCGGGCTGTGCGTACTAAAAGAAGCGGACCTGCCGCCGATTAGACCGTTGCCGGGAGCGCGCAATGCATGATGACAAACTCTAACTCTCTCATCAAAACCGCTCCCTTCCCAATCAATTCGGCAGTGCCGTGAGCAAAGTATAGCAAGGACTCGCGCTTTGTGTCAACAAATATGATATAATAGTTTTTTGGAGGTTGGCGTGATGGATAAGCAAGCGAAGGCGAAAAAGAAGCTCAAGGTCTGGCAATGGGCGCTACTCATCGCATCGGCGACAGCGCTCGCGCTGGTCGTGCGCTACGCCTGGATGTTTTGGATTGACCCCATGAGCGCGTTTCGCGGCCAGCTGGCCACGCCCACGCCGCAACTGACCGCCAACATCCCCACGCAAGCGCCCACCGAGAAGCCCTCGCCCTCCCCCGCGCTGATGCCAACGCCCGCAGCGACGCCCACGGCAGAACCTACGTTGGAGCCAACGCCGGAGCCGACGCCCAGCGAAGCCCCCACGCCCGTGCCGGAACTCGATTTGGGGTTTATGAAAAACCGCGTCAACATCCTCATCCTCGGCTGGGACGAAAGCCCGGAGCGCAACGAGGAGGGCAGCGACGTCTACCGTGACGAGGAGAACAACTTCCGAAGCGATGTGATTATGCTTCTCACGGTCAACTTCAAAACGGGGCGCGTGGACCTCATCTCCGTGCCGCGGGACACGCTTGCGGCCATCTATAAGGACGACGGCACGCTATACAGCAAAACCGCCCATTTCAAGGTCAACGCGGCCTTCGCCAAGGGCGGCAGTGCCGGGGAGCGCGGCTTCCACTATGCGATGCAGACGGTCAGCAAACTCTTCGGCGGCGTTCCCCTCCAATATTATGCGGGGGTCAACATGGCCGGCCTCAAGGCGGTGGTGGATGCGATGGGCGGCGTCGATTACGATGTGGACGTGCGCATTGAGCTCAACGGACGCGTGCTCGAGAAGGGCTACCAGCACCTCAACGGCCAGCAGGTGCTCGACTACTGCCGCGCGCGCAAGGGCATTTCCACAGACATCGGCCGCACGGACCGGCAGCAGCGCATGCTGTTCGCCATTTTCTCGCAGCTCCAGAGCCGCGACCAGCTCAAGAATTTCATCAATATCTATCATTCGATCAAAGGGTATATCAGCACCAATTTGAGTGCGGATCAAATCGCCACGATGGCGAGTTTCGCGGTGGGCCTCGATATGGACGACCTGCACCGCAAGACCCTCTCGGGCGAATACGTCAGCTCTACCCCCTACAACAAGGCGAGCTTTTACTGCCTGGATAACGGCAAGCTCGTGGAGCTCGTCAAGCGCGTGTTCGGCGTGACCATCGTGCCCGACCCCAAGCAGGACGCCGCCTATGTGCTTGCCGATAAGGCCGCGGCGGACGGGCGCTCGCTCGCCGCCGGCGCGGACTATCTCACAGAGCTCGTGTGTGCCGCATACGGCATTGCGCGCCCGACGGGCGAATCCGGATTCATGCTCACGCAGGACGGATCCCTTGCCGTCCCCGGCGCATCCGCCGCCAGCGGGTCGAGTCCCGTTCCCCCTGTTGTCGCTCTCAACCTCGGCTTGATGACGGAGCTTTCGCAACGGCTCATGGAAGCCTGCTCGGTGCGCCCGAACAACGACGAGAACCAGCCCTACCCCGCAACGGTCATCGAACAGCTCTCGGCGAAGCTCACCCAGGCCATGCAGGCGCTCTGCCAGAGCATGGGCTACACGCAGGCGACGCTCGATTCCGCGCGTCTTCCCGCGGCGTTTTATAAATTGCTGCCCAAGGAGTAATCCTATTTTTATGGAGGGCTTTTCGATTGAATAAGGATCAAAACACGGGGCGATTTGCGGCCTTCCTCAAGCGCAAGGGCATCGTCATCAGCGCAAAACGCTATTTGATTGACGCGATGAGTTCGATGGTGCTCGGGCTGTTTGCCTCATTGCTGATCGGCACCATATTGGGCACCATCGCGCAGAAGCTCAACTGGGCCTGGCTCGACGAGATTGCAACCGTCGCCAAGGCCGTAACGGGGCCGGCCATCGCCGCCTCCGTGAGCTACGCGCTGGGCGCGCCTGCGCTTGTGCTCATGTCCCTCATCGCCGTGGGCCACGGCTCCTACGCGCTGGGCGGACCGCTGTGCACGCTCATCTGCGCCATCCTCGCGACGGAGGTCGGCAAGCTCGTTTCCAAGGAAACCAAGATCGATATCCTCGTCACCCCTGCGGTGACGGTGGTGTTCGGCATGCTGCTCGCGCGGCTCATCGGCCCCGGCGTCGACCTGCTCATGAGCGGCCTTGGCGATTTAATCATGCGCGCGACCGAGCTGCGCCCGTTCCTCATGGGCATCATCGTCAGCCTGATCGTGGGCATGGCGCTGACGCTTCCCATCAGCTCCGCCGCGCTGTGCATGGCGCTTGGCCTCGTGGGGCTTGCGGGCGGCGCAGCGACTGCGGGCTGCTGCGCGCAGATGGTGGGTTTTGCCGTGATGTCCTTCCGAGAAAACGGCTGGGGCGGCCTTGCCGCGCAAGGCCTGGGAACGGCCAAACTGCAAATGGCGAACATCATGCGAAACCCTGTCATCTGGATTCCGCCGCTGCTGACCTCGGCGATTACCGGCCCTATTTCCACATGCATTTTCCAGTTGGAAAACAGCGTACCCGTCGCCTCCGGCATGGGCACAAGCGGCCTGGTCGGCCCCATCGGCATCATGGCGTGGGAGGGCTTTGGCTCCTTAGAAAGCTGGACAGGCCTCATCCTCGTGTGCCTCGTGCTGCCGGCTGTCCTCACGCCGCTATTTGCCTTGCCGCTGCGAAAGCTCGGCTGGATCAAGCCGGGCGATATGAAGCTGGAACTGTAAATCAAAGAGGGGCCGCAAGGCCCCCTTTTTTCGCAGTCGATTGGTTCGCCCGGTCTCCCGGGAGAGATCGCTTATCGTTCCCCGTGCAGCGCGTACATCTCATCGTAATCGCGCAGCATTTCTTTGAGGAGGTTGGGAATATCAAGCCCATAGGGGCAGCGGGCGGCGCAGGCGCGGCAGTTGATGCAATCCTCCACCTTGTGCATGCGTTCATGCGCCTGCTTGGTCATATACGGCTCCAGCGGCGCACGGCGGATGAGGCAGTTCATGCGCGCGGCCTGCGGAATATCAATCCCCGCCGGGCAGGGCAGGCAGTATCCGCAGCTGCGGCAGAAGTTCCCTGCTAGCTGCGCCCGGTCCCGCTCGATCAAATCGGCGAGCTCCGGGGTGATGGGCAGCTCCTCCTGCGCGGCAAGGGCGAGGAATTCATCCAGCTCGTGCTCGCGCTGAATGCCCCAGATGGGCACAACGCTCTCGTAGCGCCGCATGAAGGCCGCCGCCGCCGTAGCGCAGTTGAGCAGCCCGCCGGCGAGTCCCTTCATGGCGATGAAGCCCATATCCGCCGCGCTGCACAGCGCGGGCAGCGCAAGTTCCGCCTCATTGGCGAGGTAGCTAAAGGGAAATTGCAGCGTTTCGTAAAGCCCGCTTTGAATGGCCTCCCGCGCGAGGGCAATGCGGTGGTTGGTGATGCCGATGTGGCGGATATAGCCCTTTTGCTGCGCTTCAAGCGCCGCCGCGAACGCGCCGTTGGGATCTTCCGGGTCGGGAAGCGCCGCCGGGTTGTGGAACTGAAACAGGTCGATATAATCGGTTTTGAGCATCCTCAAGCTGTTTTCAATGTGCGTGGTAACGCTCCTTTTATCCGTGCCGCCGGATTTAGTGGAGAGCACGACCTGCCCGCGCACATCCGCGAGCGCGAGGCCGAGCTTCTCTTCGCTGTCGGTATAGGCGTTGGCGGTGTCGAAGTAGTTGATGCCGGCATCATACGCGCGGCGGATGAGGCGCACGGCCTCCTCGCGGGAAATGCGCTGCACGGGCAACGCGCCAAACGAGACCTGTGTCACCATCAGCTCCGTACGGCCAAGACGAATCTTTCGCATGTGTTCCGCTTCCTTATTCATGTTTTCGCGTTTGCGGGGAGGAGCCAGGCTCCTCCCCGCAACTCGGTCAGTTGCTAAATCCGCTGATACCCAGCGGTGTCGCCATGTCGCAGTCGAGCACCACGCAGGGGCCGGACCCGTCTCCCCAGGGATCGGCGATGTATTCGAGCCACTCATCCGCATCCAGATAGCGGATAAAGGAGTCCCAGTCGCTATCCCCATCGAAGGGGAGCATCGTGGTTTCGATGAGCCAATAGTCCCCGCTCTGGTACCAATCCTCGATGGCGACCTGCGCGTGTCCCGGCGGCAAGATGATCATCGCGTGCATGTTGGCGCTTTGAATGGCGCTGGCCATGAGCAGCGCCGTTTCCACGCACACGCCGCTGCCGCTGTAAAGCACATCATCCGGCAGCAGAATGCGCTGGTTGTAGCCCTCCGTCATGGAGAAGGAACCCATGTTATAGCGCATGCCCAGATCGCTCATCGCGGCCTGAATGCCGATGACCTGCCAGACGACGTTGAGCCAGTATTCATCCGAGCCGTAAGCGCCGAGCTGATACCCCGGCAGGGAGTTGAACATGCCGTCCGTGTAACCCTCCAGCCAGTCGATGGCGGTGCGGCGCAGCGTGAGGACCCCCTCCGACTCGGGCGTGAGCCAGGCGAGCAAATCGCAGTCGCTGTAAGTGCCGAACTCATCGTTCCAGAGCATGAAGTCATACACGCTCATGAGCTTCACCTTGCGCGTCTCCTGCACATAGATTTTGCCCGTATCGTTATCCAAAACGGTGAGCTTGAGCTGCGCGTCCTTGGAGGAGGTCAGATCGATGTAGCCCGTGAGCAGCGCCGGTTTGATATAGAGCTTGGTGATCTGCTCGCTCAGCTGCACCTTTTGCTCATAGGGCTGCGTAAAGCCGGGTATTTCCACGCGCACGAGCACATCCGTGTCGCCGCGCTCGCTGGTGGCAGTGAGGTTCACGACGCTGTCCATCGTTGCATACAGGTTGGGGTAAATCACATCGGAGGTGATGAAATCCACCTCCACGGACTTTGCGCGCGTGAGGTAGGAATAGCTGACCTCGGGCAACATGCCATCCGTAAGCTCGCCGGCTACCACGGGCGCGGGCGTTGTGTCGAGATTTCCTTTCGCGCCGCGCGCGCCTCCGGTGAGGAGCACGACCGCGAGGGCGATGACCGCCACTGCGCCCACCGCGATGCCGCCGATGAGCAAGCCCTTCTTTTTGCCTGCCTTAGCCCCCTTCCCCTGCACGGGGGCGTAGCCCTGCGCCGGAGGTGTATAACCCTGCGCCGGAGGTGTATACCCCTGCGCCGGAGGCGTATACCCCTGCGTCGGAGGGGGCGTGTAGCTCTGTGCCGGAGGCGTATAGCTCTGTGCCGGAGGGGGCGTGTAGCCCTGCGCCGGAGGCGTGTAGCCCTGCGCCGGAGGAGGCGTGTTCTGCAGGCCGGTGGGGGCGCCGCAGTTGGAGCAGAAGGCTTCCCGCTCGCTGAGCGGATCGCCGCATTGCATGCAATACTTTGCCATATGTTTCCCCTCCTTTACAGCGCCGCCAGGAGCGTAGCGCAATTGGCCGCAAGCTCCTGCCCGAGCGTTCCGATATCCCCGTCGAGGCGGGCGCGTACCTTTTCATACTGGAGGTTAAACAGCTCCGTCAGCTCGATCTCGCACAGGCCGACCTCGATTTCCATCCTGCCGATCAAGTAGACTGCCGCTTCGTTGCGCAGCACGTCCTCGAGCTGCACGGCGGTATACATGGTTTCGAGCACGGCGAGGTATTTGCGCGTCGTGCGAATGTATTTGTTAAAGCACTCCTGCATGAAGGCGGGGCAGTTCACCTGCTCCAGCGCGTCGGTCGCATCCGCAATGCCGTAATACAGCGCGGAGATGATATCCGCAAAGTCATCGTATTCTTCCTCGTCATACGCGTCGAGCAGCTGTAACGCCTCGTCCTGTTCAAAATAGAAGTCGAAAATGCTCATCAGATCGCGCAGCGCACCCTCGAGCCAGCCAAAGTACGTCTTGGCGGCGGCGATGGTGGAATCTACGCTCTTGATGCCCGTGGACGCATACGCATCCACCCGCGCGCGCAGCGCGACGACCTGGTTGATGGCGCCATCCAACTCCTCCGCCTTGGCGACGACCGCGTCATAATCGTCGGTACTCTCATAGTCCGTCCCGTTCTGCAGCGCCTCGCGATACGCCTCCAAATCAGCGGCGGATCCGTCGAGCTGCCAGTCGATGATCTCCCGTACACCCGCAATAATCCCCTGCGACTCAGCGACGCATTCGCTGATGTTCGTGAGAACGGGCCGGATGTCATCCGCCGTCAGCCCGGTGGCCGCCACTGGCGCACCAAAGGCAAACAGCAGCGCTCCGGCCATGAGAACGCATAGTAGTCTCTTCATTGCACTCCAGTCCCCCTGCCATATTTATTTGTCGTAATAGAGTACAGAAATTGTCTATTTAGATTTTATACTAAACCCCCCCTCGCGCACAACATGCCCAATGCGCCGAACAAGCCTTTTTTTCGCGCGCAAGCGAAAAAATTGCCGAAGCGGGGCCGCGGCAGCCCCCGCGGGGGCTGCGTGGTTCACAGCCCGCGATTGCCGGGGGGGTGCAGGCATAGGAAACGGCCCCCGCCGGTGAAAGCGGAGGCCGCGGTAAAACATGTCTTTTTCCTATCAGTTGCCCATGTCGTTGAGCTTCTTGTAATACTCGTACTTGTCCTTGGCCTCGGCCTCGGCGCGCTCAAAGAGCTTGTCGGCAACCTCGGGGAAGAACTGCGTAAGCGAGGAGTAGCGCGTTTCGCCCATGATGAAATCGCGGTACGAGGCGGTCGCGGGCTTGCTGTCGAGGGTGAACGGGTTCTTGCCCTCGGCGGTGAGGTCCGGATTGTACCTGTACAGCGGCCAATAACCGGACTCGACAGCCTGCTTGGCTTCCTTTTGCGACTGGCCCATGTTGATGCCGTGGTTAATGCAGGGCGCGTAGGCGATGATCAGCGAGGGACCCTTATAGGCCTCCGCCTCGGTCACAGCCTTCATGAGCTGGCTCTGGTTGGCGCCCATGGAAACCTTGGCGACGTAGACGTAGCCGTATGACATCGCCATCATGCCAAGGTCCTTCTTCTTGGTGCGCTTACCCGCGGCCGCGAACTTCGCGACCGAGCCGGTCGGCGTCGCCTTGGAGGACTGGCCGCCGGTATTGGAGTAAACCTCCGTATCGAGCACGAGCACGTTGACATCCTCATCCATCGCGAGCACATGGTCGAGTCCGCCGTAGCCGATGTCATAAGCCCAGCCGTCGCCGCCGAAGATCCAGATGGACTTCTTGACGAGCAGATCCGCGTTGTCAATGACCTCTTGCGCGAGCTTGCATGCCTCGCACGGGCACTTCTTCCCGTTGGCGAGCCACTTGGCCTCCCACTCGGTGCCGGTCAAATCGGTGTCGACCCCGTCCCGGCAGGCGGCAAGGAGCTTTTCAGAGGCGACCTTGGAGCCTTCGGCATCGTCCATGCTGGCGAGCCACTCGGCGCCGGCGGTCTTGATGGCCTCCTCGGCCCAATCCACGGCGATGAGTTTTTTGACCGTTTCGGCGAGCTGTGC
>CAYNDC010000041.1:0-9811 GCA_964396085.1 uncultured Clostridium sp.
CGAGCGTGCTCACGAGGTTTGGCAGCACAAAAAACAGCCCGATGGAGAGGGCAACCGCCAGCACCACCGCGAGGCCGATGACCACGCTTTCCACGGATTTGCCCAGTTTTTCGCTGAGCCATTTTTCAAACTTGGTGGGTTCCTCATCAAGCGCCTCGCCCGCGAGCTTCGCGCTCTGGGTGAGCGTTCCCATGCCCAGCGTCAGGGATTCCACAAACGCCACCACGCCGCGCACGACCGGCCAACCATAAAACGTACCCTTTTGCGCCTTGAAGCGCATGGGCGTATATTGCGTGGCGATTTCCCCGTCGGGCTTGCGCACGGCCAGTGCAACTCCCCCCGGCGCTTTCATCATCACGCCCTCCATGACGGCCTGGCCGCCAATGCTGCAAACTTTCGGCATAAACGCGTTCCTTTCACTCAATCAAGCCATTATAACACAGTTGTCTTGCATTCCAAGAACCGCAATGTGAAAAAAGATTGAAAATACGGCGTGCGGGGTATACTCATGCCGAGGTGATGTTTTTATGAAACAAAAAGTGGTTTCCTTTTTTGCGGCCGCAAAGACAGGTGCGGCGAAATTCCTGCGCACAAAGGGCATATATGTGGTCGTGATGACCTGCGTTGCGGCAGTCGGCCTCGCGGCGGCGCTGCTGATCCGCCCGGGCGGCGAAGGCGACCCCGAGGAGTACGAAGAGCCGAGCGGGGCGGTGGGCCAATCCGAGGATGAAACGCTCACGCTCCTGCGAACGCCCGTGCCCACGCCAAGCCCCACGCCAACCCCCATCCCCACGTTTACGCAGGCGCCAAAGACCTCCGCGCCCACCGAGAAGCCCCTGTTTTCCCCGCCCGTTCGGGGGGAGATCATTTGGGGATACGCGGTGGACCAGTTGATCTACTCGCGCACGCTCAAACAATGGATGACGCACGCCGGCGTTGACGTCGCCTCCCCCAAGGGCACGGAGGTGAACGCGGTGTTCGGCGGCACGGTGGAGGACGTCTATGTCGACGATATGCTGGGCGTATGCGTTAGTGTCAGCGGAGCAAACGGCCTCACGGCGCTCTATGCCAACCTCGCCGAAGAACCGCCCGTTGTCGAGGGCGAGAAGATCAACGCGGGCGCGGTCGTCGGCTGCATCGGGGATACGGCGGTCTCCGAATGCGGGGATCGCAGCCACGTGCACTTCGAGCTCACCAAGGACGGCGCGTCGGTCGACCCCACGAAATACGTTCGCTTCATCAAGGACAGTTGACTCCCGTTTCCGGAAGGTTCCGGCTGTTAGAATCCAATGCGGCTCCCGCTTGCGTGCGGGGGCCGTTTTTTTTGCAACAGAACAAAGGAGGATATGCAGATGCCCACCAGGCTCGATGCCATGATTCGCCAAGGCGCGGGCGAGGGCGTGAAAACCCTGCGCGCCATTTGTGCCGACG
This sequence comes from uncultured Clostridium sp., assembly GCA_964396085.1. Taxonomy (GTDB): domain Bacteria; phylum Bacillota; class Clostridia; order Christensenellales; family CAG-138; genus Phil1. The sequence continues at coordinate 1,432 of CAYNDC010000041.1, forward strand.
GGGAGAAAAAGGACGCGGACCGCATCGCCGCAGCCAAGGTGCTGCTCGAATACGGCCTCAAACGCGAGGTGGCCGGGGGCGACGCTTTGCGTGTCGTGCTCGAAAACGTGCCGGAGGAGTACCTCGCATGAGCGTGACGGGTAAGCGCGTGCATTTAATATAGGATATATTGTTCCCCATCCGTTGAAGCGCCCCCCTCGCCCGGGTACAATGGTAGCGGATACACATCGTTTGTGATTTTAGCGGAGGTGCCTGCGTCATGCCGAATTTCGCCAAAAGCCTTGATGGGATCACGGGGAGCGCCATCCGTGAATTGTTCCGCCTGCTCGCCGTAGATGATTTGATTTCCTTTGGCGGCGGAAATCCTTCCGAGGAGAGCTTCCCTGTGGAGCAGATTCGCGCGCTCGCCGAGGAACTGCTCGCCACGCATGGCGCTGCGCTGCTGCAATACGGCGCGACGGAGGGCTCCCCGGCACTTCGCCGCGCCATCCTCACGCACATGCTAAGCCCCCGCGGCGTCAACGCGCCTGTGGAGTGCATTTTGCCGACCTCCGGCTCCACGCAGGCGATCGACCTCGTCTGCCGCGCCTACCTCGACCCCGGCGACACGGTACTCGTCGAATCCCCCACCTTCCTTGGCGCGCTGCAGGCCATGCGCATCAGCGGGGCACGGCTTTTAAGCGTCCCCAGCGACGAGGAGGGCGTCATGATCGATGCGCTCGAAGCGCTCATGCGCGCACACCGGCCGAAGTTTTTCTACTGCATCCCCACATTCCAGAATCCATCGGGCAAAACGCTGGGAACCGAGCGCCGCCGGCGCATTGCCGCGCTTGCCCAGGAATATGACGTGATGGTCGTCGAGGACGATCCGTATTACGCGCTGCGTTACCGGGGCGAGGAGCTGCCCCCCATCAAGAGCTTTGACGAGAGCGACCATGTGCTACTGCTCAACAGCTTTTCAAAAACCATGTCTCCCGGCATGCGCGTAGGGGTTTTGACCGGCCCCGCAACCGCCATCGCCAAGATGGTGATCATCAAGCAGAGCGCGGACACACTCACATCGCCGCTCATGCAGGCCATCGCCGCAGAATTCCTCACCCGGGGCATGATGCCCGCGCAACTCGCGCGCATTCGCCCCGCCTATGCGGCGCGCCTTGAGGCGATGCTCGGCGCAATCGAGGCTTACTTCCCCGCGGAGTGCTCGTATACGCGCCCCGAGGGCGGCCTGTTCGTCTGGGGGGACTGCCCCGGGCTCGACATGCGCGCGCTCATGCAAAAGGCGCTCGCGGAAAAGGTCGCCTATATCCCGGGCGCACACTTCTACGTTGATCCCGAGGCGCACTTAAGCACCTTCCGCCTCAATTTCTCCGGCTGCAGTCCCGAACAGATCCCCGTTGGCATCCGCCGTCTGGGCGATTTGATGAAACGAGAGCTTGCGCATACGCGCTGACCCAGTTTGTCGCCTCCCCCGTCATCAACGGCCTCCTCGCAGAATCGGGCGGAGGCCGTTTTTTTGCTTTTTGGTTTTGTTGCCTAATATTGTGCGGCTTCGACAGCGCGAGCGCCGCATAAGCGCGGTGAGGATTGCGCCGTTGGCCGGCCGTGAACGGGCAATGCCCTTGCCCGGAAAGCGCCGCGCCCGCTGCCTATTCCAGCGAAAACGCGTAGGCGCTGCGGCTCACGAACTCCTCCCCCGGCAAAAGCAGTGCGCTGGGGAAATGGGGATGATGCACGGCATCGGGGCAGGTTTGGGTTTCCAAACAGAACGCGCTGCGCCTGCCGTAGGCCCTCCCGCCGCGGCCGCACGGCTCCTCGAGGAAGTTGCCGGAGTAGAACTGCAGCGCAGGCCGGTCGGTATAAACCGCGAGCGCGATGCCCGTTTGTTCGCTTCGCGCGCGCGCGGCAAGGCGCATGCCCGCGCCCTCGAGCATCAGGCAATGGTCGTAGCCCGCCCGCGTGGCGGCGATGTCGCGGCCGATGGGTTTTTCCCGGGTGAAATCGAACGGCGTGCCCGCGACGGGGAGAATGTTCCCCGTGGGGATCAGCGCCTCGTCCACCTCAAGGGAAGTTTCCGCTCCGATCCACAGCAGCGTTTGGGAAACATCCGGCGCATCGTCCAGATGGAAATAGCAGTGGTTGCACGGGTTGTAGAGCGTGGGCGCATCGCTCGCGCCCGTGAAGGTGATGCGCAAGGAATTCTCCTGGGTCCATTCATACGCGACGCCCGCGCGAAGCGTGCCGGGGAAGCCGGATTCCCCGTCCGGCGAGGTGCGAAACAGGCAAAGGCGATCCCCGTCAATCTCCGCCTCCCACACGCCGAAGCTGAACGCGCGCCCGCCGCCGTGCAGCGTGTTGGGGCCGTCGTTGGCGGGGAGGGCATAGTCCTTGCCGTTAAGGCTGAAGTGCGCGCCTGCGATGCGGTTGGCGACGCGCCCGCAGGTCGCGCCCATGTAGGAGGTGCTGTTCTCATAGCCATTGGGCGTGTCAAAGCCCGTGGCCGCCTCAAAAAGCGCGCCGTTGCGCTGCGGCACGCAGAGCGATTGCACCGTGCCGCCCATGTCGAGCACATCGGCATGCGCGCCGCGGGCGTTGGTGAGGCGAAAGCGCGTCACGCGCGCGCCGTCTTTGGTTGCGCCAAAGTCATAGGATTGAATCACGATGGCTCCCCCTTTCGTTGAAGCAGCGTCCCGGCGGCGTTGGCGAAGCCCCGCCCGCCCCGTCCCCGGGTAAAATAGGCGGGGAGATGCTGCATTTGCCCCGCGAAATCCAGTACGTTTTCCACGCCGCAGGCGTTGGGAAAAAAGGCAAACATGGGTTCGTCGTTCGGCGAATCCCCAAAGAAGAGCACCTCGCGGCGTGCGTTTGCCACGTGCGCCCGTTCAAAATAAAGAAGCGACAGGGAAAGCTTGTCGTAATCGCCGTACCATGCGTTGACGTGGATGGAGGAGAGCTTGCACGTCGCCCCCTCCCGCCGGCACACAGCGAGGATGGCTTGCACCGTTTCCTCCGGCAGCCGAGGTTCATCCTCCGCGAAGTCGAAAGCGAGGTCGTAGCGGCGGCTGAACTGATCCCGCGCGAGGCGCGCCTGCGGCACGTCCGCCCGCACCGCCTCCCAAAGGCCGCGCAGGCGCTCCGCGGGATCCTTGGCGGCGTTGGGGTGGACGAGCGTTTGGATATTCCCCTGCTCGTCGTGATAGAGCGCGAACGCGCCGTTTTCGCACACGACGGCCTCCACCGGCCACTGGCGCAGCATCATGTCGCACCAGCCCGCCGGCCGTCCCGTGACGGGAACGAGCCGGTAGCCCGCGCCAAAAAGCTCCCACATCGCCCCGTAGGCTTCCTGCGTGAGCTTGCCGCCGTTGGTGATGGTGTCATCCACATCGAAGAGAATCCAGCGGATGGCCCGCGCATCGCGCTCGGGCATTTCATAAAACGGCTTCATGTTCATCCCTAGATTATAGCAGGTTCGCGCGGCGCGGGAAAGTCGGCCGTTTATGCGTTTTGCGTCCCCATAGACCCCGCGGCAACGCGCAGCAGCGCCTCTTTGACAAAGGCGATGTTCCCCTCATCGCACACCGTATCCCGCACGGTGTGGATGCGATCGAGGTAGAGCATGCCGCGCCGGGTGCGGCGCAGCGCCGCGATGCCCACGCCGCGGCGAAAAGACATCTGATCCGAGGGGTAGAGGGTCGTGCGCGCATCCTCGAAGGTGATCGGTTTTTCCTCCCCGGGGAGGAAGCTTGCGCGCAATGCGCGCTCGAGCTCGGCAGGGCATTTGTGCGGCAGAATGACGAGGATATCCTCCCCGTCGCCGATGCAATCGAGGTTGATCACATACGCGTCGCGCGCGGCGCGCGGGTGCTTGGCGGCGAAGCTGAGCGAGCCGAAAAGGCCGATCTCCTCCTGATCAAAAAACACGAATGCGACCTGCGCGCGCAAGTGAGCGGGAAGTGCTAGGGCAGTATCGATCAGGCATACGACGCCGGAGGTGTTGGAAGTATGCTTGTAAAGGGTAGTAATGATACTACCACTAAAACAAGCATGGCGGCGGCTCATTTGCAGGAGTTTGGCGGCTTGCGGGAAGTGGGTGATATATATGTGATTTATGGGCAGGCATTTTGCCGCCCATTTTTTGCAGGTAAAAAGGAACTGGCAGCGGCGCTCCCCTCGACAAGGTTAGCCGCCGCTGCCACCCACAACGCCCGAAGGCGGTTGCAAGGACAGCATATCACAAATTCCACCGTCCTTCAAGCGTTGTGGCAACAGCGATGAAAGGATGGTTTTATGAAAAGCATATTGGAAGAACTGTACATGGGCAATATCGGATTTGACGCTGGTTATTACGGGCAAAATTCACCGTTCGTTCGAGCCGCCCGGCGCAAGCTCGACAGCATGGAAAAGCTGCTGGCCTCACTCAATGACACCGAAAAGGAACTGTTTGAGCAATACTGCGGCGCACAGAGCGCTATTGACGGCATTACTCGGTACGACACCTATGTCAACGCCCTGAAATTCGGCATACTGCTGATGATTGAAATTCTTATGGAGCAACACGAAGCGGAAGGGGGCGCACAGGCAGAATGAGCGATTACATCAAAGACGCATTTGGCCGGATGAATTTGCGGCAACTCCGCAGCTTTCTGTTATACGGCACAGACGATTTCGCGGAGGGAACGCAGCCCTACCGTGACAAGCTGAAAAAAGACAGCGACCCCATTTACAAGCGATTGGAACGTATCTACCCAGATGGCCCCGAACGGGACGAAGCTACCGCCGATCTCTCCCAAGCCCTGACCGCTTACGAGTATGTTTACATGGAGTTAGGCATGAAGGCCGGGGCGCGGCTGCTGTATCACCTGTTGATTGAGAACGACCAGTAATAGGAATATCATCACAAAACGGGGCCACGCAAGGCCCCGTTTTCATGTGCAGATATAGGGCTGAAAACACCCCTTGTCACGCCTTAAACGCCGTTTCGAGGGTGGGTAATACAAAACCCTTACCACCCCTGAAAACGGCAAAATTAAGCAAGAAAAAGCCTGTAATCATGCGGCTTTCAGCCGCTCAAAAAAGCCTAAGGCGTAACACCTGCCCGTGTGCATTTAGGCGTTATTCGCCCATCAATCGGTCAACCTCGTTTTGTTGCCCGACAAGCCATGATGAAAAGTCGGAAAGCGGCACTTCCTTTTCTTTGACCAACTTTTTGAGCCGCACCGCTTCTTTGCGGAAATCTTTGAACGCCGCGCCCACCGCCGCCGCCTTTTCTGTGTCGGCGCTTTTTCCGCGCTTTAGCTTTCGCAGACGGTTATACCAGTAATAATACGCCGCTTCATGTAGTTGCTCCAGACGGTCATTTTTCGCCCTCTCATCAAACTCCCGTTTGGCTTCAACCGCCTGTACCTTGCGGCACTCGTCCGAACACAATTCATAATGGCGGCTCCGGGCAAGGAAGTCATTCCCGCAGACCTTGCACTTTTGAAAAACAAAGCCCCATTCCTCAATCTTGTGCAGGTAGTAGGCAATCAAGGGCAGGAATGAAGCGGACGCGACTACACACTCAAAAGACCGCTTCAAAACGGGATACCACAATTCTACCGCCGCTTCTTCCTCACGCAATACCTTTGACAGCGCGGCGGCTGCTTCTTCCTGCCATGGCCTGTTACCGCCGTACAGGAAAAACGGGCGGTACAATGCGGATAACCGCCTTATGAGCAAATTTGCGCCGTGATTGAGATTGTAGCAATTCAAATATTCTTCCCATGTTTTCACGGCGGCGAACATTGCAGATGGTTCGCCGCTTTTGTATTTCCCCCGCAGGAAATCAGCCACAGGCGCAGCCATTTTCCACCGCGCAGCTTCAAGTGGAATTGTTTTGCCGTAGCTTTCACGCAGCGTCATGGCATTTCTGTTCCATTCCATTCCCAAATCGGTTTCAAAGTCAATCAAAAACTTCCCCAATGGGCGGGTTTGGTCATAAAAAATATTGCCCGTTCCATCTTCCAACTGGCGGCGTGTTTCGTTTGTTTCCCCAATGACGATACGCTCCGTCATTTTTTTGCGGTCGAGCGTGAGGGCAAAGACGATTTTACCGAAACTGCGCTCCTGTTTTGAAAAGTCATATTCCATCAATATCATTGCACTCCTTTCTAACAGGAATAGTGTTTTCGTGGTTAAATGGTTACTTGTATGATAGCCTAAATCGCTTGCTTAGTCAATCAGATATGCGATAATATTTACATACAGGAAAATTAAATAACCGTCGCATATCACGGTAATGGTGTGTATCGCCCGGGCGAATCGGGTGGCGATTCAGAAAGTTTCCCGACACGAAACCTGCGGTCTGGGCAATCGCAGGACGCAGGGGCAGTGCCTGCGTCAAGTCCGAAAGCATCAATAAAAAATAAGCGCGGGTAGCTTACCCGCAGAAAGGGTGATTATTACCGATAACATGAATTGTATCAATCCAAATCCTATCCAATCCCCAGAAAAGTCCCCATGCGAAAGTAGCGTATTTACAAAGCGTATCGGCTCCACCAACTACCTTGTGTCCGTTCATTTCAGCAAGACGAGCCGCGAAACCATGAATGATAAAATACTGCGGCTTGTCAAAAATGAAGTGGCAAAGCCATGAGCAGGAAAAATATTTGCGGCGGGGCGTTGAAAAAACGCCCCGTTCACGGTATAATATGGGTACTGCAAATGAGCCGTTTGCCTGAAAGGAGTAATCCATGAACAGGCAGACAGGCAATGAAAAAATTACGGCTTTGTATTCCCGGCTGTCGCGTGACGATGAAGCTATCGGGGACAGCCTATCCATTGTAAATCAAAAGGCAATGTTGGAAAAGTATGCCGCGCAAAGCGGCTTTTCTAACATTGCCCATTTTTCTGATGACGGGTATTCGGGCGGCAATTTTGACCGCCCCGACTGGAAAAAGCTGATTGAGCAAATTGAAAAAGGTAATGTTTCCACGGTTATCGCAAAAGATATGTCCCGTGTCGGGCGCGACTATCTCCAAACAGGCTTTTACACCGAGGTCTTTTTCAGAGAAAAAGGCGTCCGATTTATCGCCGTGGCGAACAACATTGACAGCCAGAACAAGGAAAGCAGCGAGTTTGCCCCATTCCTCAATATCATGTCGGAATGGTATCTGCGGGACAGCAGCCGCAAGGTGAAAGCCAGCCACAAGGCGCGGGGCATGAGCGGCAAGCGGTTGACCTTCAACCCGATTTACGGCTATATGCTTGACCCCAACGACAAAGAAAAATGGGTAATTGACCCCGAGGCCGCCGCCGTTGTGCGCCGCTTGTTTGCCCTCACCATTGAGGGTAAAGGCCCGGTACAGATTGCGAGGATTTTTGCGGAAGAAAAGATAGAACGCCCCTCATACTATCAACACACCCACGGCATTGTGAATCTTTCCAATTCTTGCAAGAAGAGAGCGGGCGGGAAAATCTGACCGTTATCAAGCTATTGGCAATTTGAAAGCGGCCGCGCAAATGCTCAACTTCCTGCAACAAAATCGGATAATGGACATGACAGGATTAGAGAAAAAAGTTGAAGCCATGTATGGCAAGCAGTTTGATATTCGGGATAAGCTGAAACCGATTGAACGGCGCTTAAAGGTTTTGGACGAACATATTAAGCAAACTAAAATTTATACGCAATATTACAACATTTACAGAAAGTACATACAGCAAAAGCCAAAAAACAAAGAGCTCTTTATCCAGTCACACCGCAGGGAAATCATACTCTATGAAGCGGCTAGCCGCTACCTCAAGAAGGTAATGAATGGAAAATCCACTTTACCCATAAAGAGATGGAATATGGAACGTGAGCAGTTAGAAGTTAAAAGAAAAGCACTCAATCTTAAATATACTGTGCTTAGGAGCGAAGTCAAGGAAGTTGAACAGATTCGAAGGAATGTGCATGACCTCATGCGTGAGGAAATCCATATAGTAAAAAGCACGCCTATGCAGGGCATAGAAAGCATAGATTAACATCCGGGCCAGATACTGCCCTCACCCATCTGGTTTCTTCATGTATTTTTCAAAGAACTATGCTAATTTTGTGAGTTCCCTCGAATAAGTAAAATAGTCCACTTGCTTATATGCGCAAAGAATAAAGAGATAATACCAACTGCAATAGATATTGAAGGTAATAATATAATTACATAAACGATAAGTCCTATCAGAAAAGAACGAAAAATCTTTGATGATACAATAATAATCCTCGCTGTTTTGGGCCTGTGTTTTAGAGCTATGCAAGAAAAAACAACATTCAACAAATAATTGCAGATTGACGCCGAGCTGCCTACAACAAGGCCATGCTCTGCCCCCAGTCTTTGTACCAACCAGTAAGTTAGTAAAGACCGTTCAACGG
>CAYNDC010000042.1:0-6753 GCA_964396085.1 uncultured Clostridium sp.
CGCGCGTGATGCAAATGGACCCGCCGCCGATGCCGACCTTGACGAAGTCCGCGCCGGCCTCGGCGAGGAAGCGGAAGCCCTCGCGGTCCACCACGTTGCCCGCGCCGATCTTGACGGATTCGCCGTAGCGCGCGCGCACGAAGGCGAGCGTGCGCGCCTGCCATTCGGTGAAGCCCTCGGAGGAATCGATGCACAGCACGTCCGCCCCGGCGTCCACCAGGGCGGGGATGCGCTCCTCATAATCGCGCGTGTTGACGCCCGCGCCCACGGCGTAGCGCTTGCCGGAATCCAACAGCTCGTGCGGATTCTCCTTATGCGTGTCGTAATCCTTGCGAAAAACAAAGGCCGCCATGTTGCCCTCCCGCGTGATGACGGGCAGGGCGTTGAGCTTGTGCTCCCAGATGATGTCGTTGGCCTCCTTGAGCGTGACGCCCTCGTAGGCAAAAACGAGCTGCGCCATTGGCGTCATAAAATCCGCCACCTTCGTTTCGGGGTCCATGCGGCTGGGGCGGTAATCGCGGCTGGTCACCATGCCGAGCAGTTTCCCGTTGGGGCTGCCGTCATCCGTAACAGCCACGGTGGAATGGCCGGTTTTGCGTTTGAGCTCCATGACGGTGCGCATCGTATCCCCGGGGGTAACGTTGCAGTCGCTGCTGGCAAAGCCCGATTTATGCTTTTTCACGCGGCGCACCATCTCGGCCTGGCTTTCGATGGACTGAGAAACGAAAATGAACGCGATGCCGCCCTCGCGCGCCAAGGCGATGGCGAGCTTTTCGCCCGAAACCGCCTGCATGACGGCCGATACGAGCGGGATGTTCATCACAAGCGGGCTCTCTTCCCCGCGGCGAAACTTGCATACGGGGGTATTCACCGAGGTGTTCGCCGGCGTGCAATCCGCGCCCGAATAGCCGGGCACGAGCAGGTATTCCGCAAAGGTATGCGAGGGTTCCTCGAAATAATAAGCCATGGGGTTCCTTTCGTCCTTTCAATCCCTAGATGATCTTATGGAAAGCGCCCCCCTGTGCAAGCCGCGCAGGCGGGCGTTCTTGAATAAAACGATCAGTTGTTCGCGAGGATGACTTCCTCGATCGCGTCCGCCACATGCTCGCAGGCATCGAAGCAGCTCTCAAAACAGTCGTAGATGCCTTTCCAAATGATGACGTTGAGCGCGTCCTCGGGGGAGGCAAAGAGCTTATCCACGGCGACAAAGTGCAGCGAGTCTCCATCGGACTCGAGCGTGTTGACGAGGATGATCTTTTCTTTAATGGTTTTAGACTTCTTGAAGTTGCAGAACTCGCCCACAACCTCCCGAAGCGCGTTGCAGCAGCGGATGAGATGTTCGGCGAAGCGCGTCGCGTCCGGCCGGAGGGTGGAGACCCGGTACATGCCCAGCATGCGCATCACCTCGTCGATGCCGTCGACCACGTTATCCAGCTCGTTTTGGAGCTTGGAGATATCCGTGCGCTCGATGGGCGGCAAAAACTCCCGCGCGAGGTGCTCCATGGCGATGTGCTTGATCATATCCGATTCGTGCTCGATGCGATGCATCTGCTCCATGCGCGCCGCAATGGTCGTCTGATCGTAGCTGTGGAGCGTTTCGTTGAGCAGTTCGGCTGCCCTGCACGCGCAATCCGCGCACTCGACAAAGCCCTCAAAGTAATTGTAATGCGCATTCTTTGCTTTCTTTGCGCTTTTCGCATTCTCGGCGCTTTTCGTTTTTGTCTGGTTTTTCTCCATCATCCCGTCTCCTTAACTAGAATATCGTCATAAATACTTTTGCCATTGCATAGCCCAGCAAACCGCAGCCGGGGAAGGTCAAAAGCCAGGTGAGCACCATGTCGTTGACCACGGACCAGTTGACCGCCTTGATCCGCCGCGACGCGCCAACGCCCATAATGGCGGTCGTTTTCGTGTGGGTGGTGCTCACGGGGATGCCGGTGAGAGAGGAGAGCAGCAGGCACGCAGCCGCCGCAATATCCGCCGAAAAGCCCTCGTAGGTGCTCAGCTTGACCATATCCATGCCCACGGATTTGATGATGCGGTAGCCGCCGATGGAGGTGCCAAGGCCCATCACGAGCGAGCAGAGGATCATCAGCCATATGGGGATGGCAAAGCTCGAAACATCGCTGCGCCCGCTCACGAGCAGAATGCCAAGCAGAAAGACGCTCATGAACTTCTGCCCGTCCTGCGCACCGTGCATGAACGCCATAGACGCGGCGCCAAACACTTGCGCGCCTTTAAACACGCCCGCCGTCTTTCGCCTGTCCGCATTGCGGAAAACGGCCTGCGTCAGCCGCGCCATCAAAAACCCCATCAAGAAGCCCAATCCCGTAGAGAGCGCAAGGCCGTAGAGCACTTTGACCCATTCGGACCATTCGATGCCCTCCAGGCTCCCGTGCAGCGCGATGGCTGCTCCCGAAAGCCCCGCGATAAGAGCATGACTTTCGCTTGTGGGGATGCCGAACTTCCACGCCACCGTCGCCCAAAGGACGATGGCCACGAGTGCCGCGCAAAGCGCCACGACCGCATCGTTCGTGCTGCCGCCGAAATCAACCATGTTGAAAATCGTCTGCACGACCTTGGAGTTGACGAGCGTCATCACGAGCACGCCCAGGAAATTGAACACGGCCGCCATTAAAATCGCGGCCTTTGCACCCATCGCGCGCGTGGACACGCACGTGGCAATTGCGTTTGGCGCATCCGTCCAGCCGTTCACGAGGATCACCGCCAGCGTCAGGGCCACCGTCACCAGCATCAGCGGCTGCTGCGCGATCAGGGCAAGAAAATCCAAAAAGCCAATCTGCATTCCGTCACCTATCATCCGTCTTGCGCGCGAGCCGGCACAACGAAGAACGCCCGCCTTATCCGCATGCTGCTTTGATTATATACCGGATCGCTGCGATGATAAACAAAAAATTGAGAAAAAAGCTCGGCTTCTTCACAAAAACCGAAAAACATGCCGTATTTCCCGGGAAAACCGCGAAAAAAAGTTGGAGATCCGTCCTCATCAATGCCAGGTCCGCGCCGAACGGCGAGGCCGCAGGAGCTCTCCGGCGGGGTTTTGCCTGCACCTCGCCAACGGGTGCCGCCTTGGGATGCCCATTGTACGGAAACATAAAAATACGGCCCCCCAGTCAAGGGGGCCGTATCGCAATCAGCCTATGCGCAAGCGCCAATCCTCAACGATCAACGCTCCGTTTCCTCGTGCGCGGCGAGCGCGATGATGGCGTCCGCGATAATTTTCGTATCCTCCACCAGATGCGCGAGGTTCATGCACTCGTCTGCCATATGGATGGAGACGGGTTCGCCCGGCCGCTCGATGCCAAAGGCGACCGCGTTTTTCAAATGGCGCGCGTAGGTGCCCCCGCCGATGGCCAGCGGCGCGAGGCGCTTGCCGGAGCGCGCCGCGTATACATCGAGCAAAGAGCTTACCAGCTCGCTCTCGGGCGGGATGTAATAGCCCTCGCTCCAACTCGCCGCGGTTTCCATAAGCCCGGCAGGCGCAAAGCCAGCGCTCAGCTTATCGCGGATAGCTTGTCCGTCCGCCGAAATCGGTGCCCGAATGTCGATGGTGAGGCGACGAATGCCCGTTTCATCCCACTCGACCACGCCCGCGTTGAGCGTGAGCCTGCCGGAAGCATCCTGTTGATCGAGCCCGAGTGCCTCGCCGTGATAATCGAAGCGCAGCGCGCTTGTAAGGCCCGCGACGGTCTTGGCGTCCTCCCCCTCAAGGGGGAGTCTGTCGAGCAGCGCGAGCAGCGCGAGCAAGGCGTTTTTACCCTTCTCGGGCATGGAGGCGTGCGCGGCGGCGCCCGTGACGCGGATGCGGCAGCCGCCCTCTATCGCCTCGGCGGTGCAGGCGTACTCGCTCTTTTCCATGAACGCCTCGAGGATGGGTAAAATCCGGTTGAGGGAGAGCGCAAGCTCCGCCTCGGCGTCGCCGGGGACGGCGTTGGATACCGTACCGGCCTTGATTTTAAGCTGCGAAGCGTAATTTTTATGGTATTCCGCGTGGAAGATCATCTTTTCGGAGTTGACCACGGGATATTCGGCATCGGGCGAAAAGGCCAGATCCGGCGCTTTTTCAACCTTGTTATAATGCGCGAGGCACTCCATGCCGCTCTCCTCATCGCAGCCGAGGATCAGCCGCACGCGCCGCCGCATGGGGATTCCCTGCGCCTTCACGGCCGCCATCGCATAGAGCGCGGCAAAGGCCGGGCCCTTGTCGTCCATCGCGCCGCGCGCGTAAAGCATGCCGTCATGAATTTCCGCCGCGTAAGGAGGATAGGTCCAGCCAGTCCCCTCCGGCACCACATCGAGGTGGCAGAGGATGGCAAGCTGCTCCTCCCCTTCGCCAAAGTCAGCCGTGCCGCAGTAACCATCGAGGTTTTTCGTTTCAAACCCGAGCGCACGCGCCTGGGCGAGCGCATCTTCCAGACACGCGGCAATGCCTTGCCCGAAAGGCGCACCAGGGCCGGCCGTCCCCAGATCCTTTACCGTTTTGTAGGATAGGCAGGTTTGAAGCCCGGCGACCAAACCGGACGCATGCTCGTCTATCCATTGATCGACGCGTTGATTCATTGCTGTTCCCTCCGTTTTTTCTCTTGTATCAGCATACCGCAAGCGCGCGCGCATTTCAATCTTTGCTTGCTATATCCCAGGGCAACGCATACAATTAATTGACCATTGCGATTTAGCAAGCGCCAATTTGGATAGACGTTGCGGGCATAAGGCCATGGAACCCCCTTTGGCGCGCGCCCCCAGGCAACGGGACTCCAATAGGCCTGCTGCCCCTTGGCGGAATGCGGGGAGTCCCCCCGCGAGGAGGAGACCATCACCATGAACCTATTGATCGCGGCATTGCTGGGCCTGGTTCAGGGCTTGTGCGAATTTTTACCGGTATCAAGTTCCGGCCACCTCGTGTTGATGCAAACCATTTTCGGCATCGAGGAAGGGACGCTCTTTTTTGACACCATGCTCCACGTGGGCACCCTGGCCGCGGTGGTGGCCGTTTACTACCGCGAGCTGTGGGCGCTCATTAAAAAGCCCTTTCAAAAGCGCGTATATATGCTCGTGCTCGCCTGCATCGTGACGGCGCTGTTTTGGTTTTTATTCGAGGATGTGTTTACAACGGCCTTCACGGGCAAGTTCCTGGGCTTCGGCTTCCTGCTCACGTCCCTCATCCTCTTAATCATGGAAAAGCTCGCGCACGGAAAGCGCAGCGTGGAGAAAATGCGCGTGTATGAGGCGCTCGGCATCGGCGCGATGCAGGGCATCGCCATCCTCCCGGGCGTTTCGCGCTCCGGCTCCACCATTGCAGGCGCGCGTTTCTTTGGCCTGTCCAAGGCGGAGGCGGCGCAGTTTTCCTTCATCCTGTCCATCCCCGTCATCCTCGGCGCGCTGCTCTTGCAACTGCCCGATGCCGTTGCCGCCGGAACGGGTAGCATCCCGTGGGCCGCCATTGCCGTGGGAACGCTGGTATCCGCCGTGAGCGGCTATTTCGCCATCCGCTGGATGATCAAACTCATCGTCAATAAAAGCCTCCTGGGCTTTGCCGTTTATACGCTGGCACTGGGCAGCCTGGTGCTGCTGGACCAGCTCGTGACGAACTTTTTTTTCACCAGCCCTTTTTAATGCTTGGAAGGAGGAGCGCGCATGAACCCGAGGGAAAGCATCGTCTATCAAATTTGGCCGCGTTCGTTTTATGACGCGAATGCGGACGGCATCGGTGACCTGCCGGGCATCCTCGCCAAGCTCGATTATCTGCACGAGCTGGGCGTGGATACGCTTTGGCTCTCCCCTATTTTCCCCTCTCCGAACGCCGATTACGGCTATGATATTGCGGATTACCGCTCGATCAACCCCGAATTCGGCACGATGGAGGATTTTGATCGCCTCCTTCTTGCAAGCAAAGCGCGCGGCATACGGGTTTTACTCGACCTCGTGCCCAACCACACCTCCGACCAACACGCGTGGTTTCAACAAGCGCTTGCGGACCCCGCGAGCGAATACCGCGATTATTACATCTTCCGCAAGGGGAAGAACGGCGGCGCGCCAAACAACTGGATGAGCTTTTTTGGCGGCAGCGCCTGGACGAAGGACGAAAAAAGCAGCGAATATTACCTGACCTCCTTCACCCCCAAGCAGTGCGACCTCAACTGGGAAAACCCCAAGCTTCGCTTGGAGATGTACGACATGATGCGCTTCTGGCTCGACAAGGGCGTTGCAGGCTTTCGCATAGACGTCGTGAACCTTTTGCAAAAGCCGGCAAATTTGCCCGACAAAGATCCCCATAAGCGCGGCTTGCAGTTTCCCGGCGCGCTCATCACCGCGCAGCCCGGCATCCATGACATCCTGCGCGAAATGAACCAAGAGGTTTTTTCAAAATACCCCGATTGCATGACGGTGGGCGAAGGCTGCCTCGTGGGCATTGACGAGACGGCTCAGTACACTGCCCCCGCGAGGCGGGAGCTTTCGATGATGTTCCATTTCGACCTGGCGATGCTCGGCTGCGGGCCGCTTGGCAAATACGATTTTCGCAAGTTCTATCACTTTACCATACGCGACTTTAAGCGCGTGACGGATCTCTGGCAGCTTCGCATGCAAAAGGACGACGGCTGGGTGGGCAACTACCTCTCCAACCACGACCAGCCGCGCCAGCTCAACCGCTTTGGCAGCGCGCAGGGGCCGCTTCGCCGCGCGAGCGCGAAGGCGCTTTGCCTGTATAATTTCACGCTGCGCGGCACGCCCTTC
>CAYNDC010000042.1:6853-9655 GCA_964396085.1 uncultured Clostridium sp.
CAGGACGACATGACCCACATGGATTCCATCGTGGGCTTCTACAAGCGCGCCATCGCGCTTCGCCGCGCGCATCCCGCGCTCGTGCATGGCCAATACGCGCCCGTCGCACCCGAACACACGCGGATTATCGCCTTCACGCGCACGCTCGAGGGCGGGGAAAAGCTGCTCGTCGTCATCAACCTTTCTAAAAAAAGCGCAAAGATAAAGCTCCCCGGGTTGCGGGGAGCCGAGTGCCTGATTTATACCCACGCTTCGCGCGCGTTTGCTAAGGAGCTTCGCCTACTGCCCTATGAGGGTTTGGTTTACCAGCTTGCGTAAACGCTCCGGCTCCTCGCCATGGGTCGCCTTATAGTAATACTGCATGATGTCACGGCGCGTGACGATGCCGATAAAGGAACCGATATCATCCACCACCGGCACGAAGTTCTGGTTCATCGCCATGTGCAAAAGATCCTCTATGGAGGCGTTCACGTTGACGGGCGCGTTGTGTTCCGGGCGCATAATGTCCCTGACATAAAGCCTCTCCTGCGCGTGGTTATCCCATGCGGATGCATCCACGAGCTTCCAGAGGAAATCGCCCTCCGTGACGGTGCCAATGTATTTCCCTTCCCGATCGATCACAGGGATCGCCGAATAACCGTAGAAGCGCATCTTCTCGAGCGCCTGGCGCAACGTGTTATCGAAATACACATAGGCAACGGACGCCTTGGGTTTCAGGAAAAAGAGAACGTTCATGTATGCACATCCTTCACTTGATGGTGCCATCATACCACACATGTGCGCCAAAATGTTGACCGCATTGTAAAAACTACGCCACAAAAATCAGGCGTGATCCGGCTGTATCTTTTGGGGCAACCCCGCCACAAAATCCTCCAGCAGCGAAGCTGCGCGCAGCACGGCCTCGAGGCAGCGGTAGCCCTCCCGCGCGCAGCGCGGCTTGATCTCGCGGCATGCGAGGCTGCCAAACTCCGCCCCAAAGCGCGCGACATACGCCGCGCAGGCCTCGCGAAAATCAGGCGTCGTGTGGGCACGGTCCTTGATGAGCAAGGCGCTGAGCGCCATGACGGCGCCGCTGAGCGCGCCGCAGGTCTCCCCCGCGCCCATGCCGCCGCCAAAGCCGCCCGCGAGGCGAAGCGCGTCCTCATCCAAAGCGAGCGCGTAGAAGTCGTTGGCCGCACGCAAAACGGCCTCCGCGCAATTATAATTACCCTCGAGATAATACTTCTCGGCCTTTTCCCTGAGCATACATCCTCCGCGGCAACCCCGCCCGCAGGCGGCGTCCCTTGATTGACAAATATCCATCGTCAGTTGTCCGTTACCTGCGTTGTACCCCAAGCGTCACAGTCTCGCCGTTGATATCCCACTGCTTGATGTAGCCCTGGGGCTCTTGCTCGTTTACGCTGTTCGCAAGCGTGTCTGCGGCGACATCGTGCCCATAGCGCGCGAAGATCTCTGCGATGCGCGCGCTGCCGGAGTAGGTGAGCGCGATGTGATCGGTCACCTCAAAATCCGCCTCGCGGCGCATGGTTTGCACCTTGGAGACGAGCTCGCGCACGAAGCCCTCGTCGATGAGCGCGGGGGTGAGGTTGGTATCGAGCACGACGGAAAGCTCCCGCTCGGTTTCGCTCACGAAGCCCGCCTTTTGCACGGGCTCGACGAGCACATCCT
Organism: uncultured Clostridium sp.; assembly: GCA_964396085.1. Taxonomy (GTDB): domain Bacteria; phylum Bacillota; class Clostridia; order Christensenellales; family CAG-138; genus Phil1. The sequence continues at coordinate 8,522 of CAYNDC010000042.1, forward strand.
CCGGAGCGAGGGAAACGGAAACGCCCTCGAGCTCGAAATCGTAGTTGATGCCCTGCTTGTGCGCGGCGACCACGAGGTCCCCCACGCCCTCGCTTTGGAGATACGCGTTGATCTTGGGCAAAATCTTGCCGTAGCGCGGCCCCAGGGTTTTAAGCTGCGGCTTTGCTTTGTAGGAGATGAAGGCGCTCGCATCCGCGACGAACTCCACCGCCTTGAGGTTGAGCTCATCCGCAATGATCTCGACGAACATGCCGGGCAGCTCATTTCCCTGCACGAACATGCGCGCGAGCGGCTGGCGGTTCTTTCGCGCTGCGGCGTTGCGCGCGCTGCGGCCAAGCACGACGATATCGAGGACCTCGTCCATATTCTTCTCGAGGGCGGCGTCGATAAAGCTCGCATCCGCCTCAGGGAAGAGGCACAGATGCACGCTCTGGGGCGCTTCGGGCTCGACGCTACGCACGATGTTCTGATAAATCTGCTCGGCCAAGAACGGCGTGAACGGCGCGCACAGCAAGCTCATGGTTTTAAGCGCGGTGTACAGCGTCATATAGGCGGCTTCCTTATCCGGAGTCATGCCGCTTCCCCAGTAACGCTCGCGGCAGCGGCGCACATACCAGTTGGAAAGGTCGTCCGTAAAGCGCGCGAGCTCGCGCCCGGCTTCGGTGATGCGGTAATTGTCCAGGTAGCCGTCGATTTGCCCGACCAGCGTGTTGAGCCGCGAGAGCAGCCATTGATCCATCGCCGTGAGGTTCTCGCGCACCAGCGTATGCTCGGTGGGATCAAACCCGTCGATTTCGGCATAGAGCACGTAGAATGCGTAGGTGTTCCAGAGCGTGCCCATGAACTTGCGCTGTGCCTCGCTGACGGCTTCCGGCGAAAAGCGGCTTGGCAGCCACGGCGCGGAGCCCGTGTAGAAATACCAGCGCACGGCGTCTGCCCCCTGCGCATCGAGCACCGTCCACGGGTCGATTACGTTGCCCTTGTGTTTGCTCATCTTCTGCCCGTCCTTGTCGCACACGAGGCCCAGCACGATGCAGTTCAAGAAGCTCGGCTCGTCAAACAGGCACGTCGAGATCGCCAGCAGCGTGTAGAACCACCCGCGCGTCTGGTCGAGCGCCTCGCTGATGAAGTTGG
>CAYNDC010000043.1:0-6796 GCA_964396085.1 uncultured Clostridium sp.
CCTGCGCGAGCAGGGCATCCAGAGGCTCAACGCAAGCGGTAAGGGCGACATGCTCGTGCGCGTGAACGTGCAGATTCCCAAACGCCTGAGCGACGAGCAGCGCGAACTCGTGCGCAAACTCGCCCAGTCTCTGGGCGACAAGCTCACCGATACCAAGCCCGTCAAGCGCACCATCATCGAAAAGGTCAAGGAACGCTTCAACTAAACAACCAGCTCATGGCCCGCCAAATGGCGGGCCTTTGGTTGTCGAAAAAGCCAAGGTAGCCGCACATTCGGGTGCGCCGCGCTCCCTTGGCATTCCGCCGTTTTGGCATTACTCCTGTTGATTTGCGCGCGCTAGGGCGGTGGCATTGCAGAGGGAATCGCATGTGATCGCCCGCTGGGCGTATGCCAGATCCCGCAGCTGTATTGCCAGTGGGCGCAAAATGCATTATGATAAAAGCTGCAAAAAAAGGAGAACGAGCCGATGAAATGGACGGAAATTACGATCTTCACGAGCGAACGGGGCATAGATGCGGTGGCGGGAAGGCTCGCGATGCTCGGCGTTGATCAGGTAGCCATCGAACAAGGGCGCGAGGAGATCGAAGCCTTTTTGCGCGACACCGCAAAATATTGGGACTTCGCCGATATGGACGCCATCTTCCCGGACGAGCCTTGCTTGAAGGCGTACGTCGCACACGCGGGGGAGAACGCCGCGCTCGTTGAACGCATTCGTGAATCATTCCTCGCGCTTGCTACGCAGGATGCGGAGCATGAGCTTGGAACGCTCAGAGTGCTCTTACGCACGGTCGACGATGAGGATTGGGCCAATAGCTGGAAGGTCAACTACAAGCCATTTGACGTTGGGGAAAGGCTTCTGATCCGCCCTTCATGGGAGAACGATTACGAGCCGGGAGGGCGCATCGTCCTCTCGCTCGACCCGGGCATGGCCTTTGGCTCGGGTACGCACCAAACCACGCGCATGTGCCCGGCGTCGCTGCGCTTGACCTTGGCTGCGGCAGCGGTATCTTGGCGATTGCCGGGCTGCTCCTAGGCGCGAGGCATGCTACGCTCGTAGATATCGATCCTGTTGCCCAAAAAGTCGCCGTTGAGAATGCGCGAATGAACGGCATTTCGCCCGATAGCTATGAGATTTTCATTGGGGATGCGATTGGCGACGAAGCTTTGCGCGCGCGTATCGGGCGGGGAAAATACGGCCTCATTACGGCGAACATCGTAGCTTCAGTCATCATCGCGCTGCTCCCTCTCGTGCGCGAGGCGCTCATGCCGGAGGGCGTATTGATCGCCTCGGGCATCATCGGGGAACGCCTCGCTGAGGTGCGTGCGGCGTTGGAGGCGGGCGGCTTCGAGGTAATCGAGGAGCATTCGGATGAGGACTGGCGGCAACTTGCCGCGAGGGTTCGGGCATGAACCGCTTTTTCATCGAGCCAAGCGCGCTCAGCGATGGCCGTGCGTGCGTTACCGGCGAGGATGCCAAGCACATCGCGAGCGTTTTGCGCCTCTCGCGCGGGGACGAGGTCCTCTTGTGCGATGGCAGGGGAATGGAATACGGCGCGCGCATCGAGGCAGCCAACAAGGAACACGCGCTGCTTGTTATACTCTGGACCCGCCCGTGCGAGGCCGAACCGCAAACGCGTGTGACGCTCTTCCAATGCCTGCCCAAAGCCGGCAAACTGGAGGTCGTCGTGCAAAAGAGCGTGGAGTTGGGCGTGAGCGAGATCGTGCCGGTGCTTGCCAAGCGCAGCGTCGTGCGCCTCTCAAAACAGGAGTTTGAAGCCAAGCGTGCTCGTTTCCAGCGCGTGGCATACGAAGCGGCCAAGCAATCCGGCCGCGGCGTGGTTCCCCGGGTAGGGGCACTGATCGAGCCGGATGAAATAGACCCCGCGGCGTTTGACGCGCTGCTGATCCCTTATGAGGGGGAGCGGGAGATCACGCTCAAGCGGGCGCTGCGTGCGTTTGAATCGCCCCGGAGCGTTGGCGTCGTCATCGGCCCGGAAGGTGGGCTTGATCCGGAGGAAGTGCGCCTGCTCGTACAAAAGGGCGCGGCTGCGGCGACGCTTGGGCCGCGCATCCTGCGCACGGAAACGGCGGGCCCCGCGGTGCTCGCGATGATTTTTTATGAGCTGGAGGAACACGCATGAAAGTCGCGTTTTGCACGCTCGGCTGCAAGGTCAACCAGTACGACACGGACGCCATGCGCGCACTCTTTGAACGCGAGGGGCACGAGGTGGTAGCCTTTGACGAGCCGGCGGACGTATACATTGTCAACACCTGCACTGTGACCGCTGTGGGGGATAAGAAATCCCGCCAGATGGTCTCTCGGGCGCACGCGCTTGCGCCCGAGGCGGCGATTATCGTCGCGGGCTGCTTCGCGCAGAACGATCCGGAAGCCGCGGCATCCCTGCCGGGCGTGGCTGCGATCGCGGGCACGGCAGAACGCGCCAACATCGTAGCGCTCGCGCAAAGCGCCCTGGCAGGCAAGCGCCAAGAGCGCGTGAGGGCGTTCTACGATCACGAGAGATTCGAGGAGCTGGATGTCTCCAAAGAAGGACGCACGCGTGCGTATCTCAAAATACAGGACGGGTGCGACCGCTACTGCTCCTACTGCATCATTCCGTATGTGCGCGGCCCCGTGCGTAGCCGCTCGCTTGCGGATATCTCCCGCCAGCTTGCCGCACTTGGGGAAGAAGGGTATCACGAGGTCGTTTTGACGGGTATCCATTTAATGAGTTACGGCAAGGATTTGAAGGACGCTTCCCTTCTCGATGCCATAGCCGCCGCAGATTCGGTGCCGGGCATCAGGCGCATCCGGCTAGGATCACTCGAGCCGCAGCTTTTTACACAGGAGTTCATTCAAGCGCTCGCCGCAAACGGGAAGATCTGCCGCCAGTTCCATCTTTCCCTCCAAAGCGGCAGCGCGGGCGTACTCAAGCGCATGGGCAGGCGCTATACGCCGCAGGAGTATCTGCAATGCGTACGAATGCTTCGCGAGGCGATGCCGGAGTGCGCGATTACGACCGACATCATCGTGGGGTTTCCCGGCGAAAGCGAGGAAGAGTTTGAGGAAACCATGCGCTTTGCAAGGGAGGCTGCCCTTTCGCGCATTCACGTTTTCTCATATTCCAGGCGCAAGGGAACGCGTGCGTACGATATGCCGGGTCAGGTGAGCGGGGATGTCAAAAAAGCGCGCACAGCGCGCTTGATCGCGCTTGGGCACGAACTGGAGGCAGCATATGCCCAGGGTATGGTTGGCCAAACGGAAGAGGTTCTTATTGAGGAGCGCCGGGGCGCGTATCTTATGGGATACACGCGAACCTACGTTCAAACGACTCTGAAAACCGAAGCCGCGCTCGAAGGGGAAATTGCAAACGTACACATCATACAGGCGTGTGGCGCAAGGCTCGAGGCAGAAATCATCGCATGAGGGAGGATACACAGATGGACGGTTGCTTGTTCTGCAAAATCGCCGGGGGAGTGATTCCCTCGGACAAGGTCTATGAGGATGATAGGGTGATCGCTTTTCGCGACATCGCTCCCCAGGCCCCGGTACACGTATTGATCGTGCCAAGGACGCATTATTCGAACATACTCGAGACGGATGCGAAAACCCAGATGGCTTTGCTTGAAGCCGCAAAAAAGCTCGCGCAGGAGTTTGGCTTGGATGAAAAAGGCTTTCGTCTCGTCATCAACACGGGTGCGGACGGTGGACAAAGCGTGCCCCACTTGCATATGCACCTGTTGGGCGGCCGTGCGCTTGCCTGGCCGCCGGGTTAGAATAAAGGCCGCGATTTTGGTTGACTTTATATCCGCACTCCATTATAATTGCTTTGTGTTTCGCACAAACGCATGGTTTTGCGGCAAAAGTCGCTATGTTGCATTTAGAGGGGGGGGATATGAATGGAAATCCGTGTAGGCGAAAACGAGTCCCTGGAGAGTGCACTTAAGCGTTTTAAGCGTAAGTGCGCGCGTTCCGGCGTCCTCGCTGAGGTCCGCAGGCGCGAGCATTATGAGAAGCCGAGCGTCAAGCGCAAGAAAAAAGCTGAAGCCGCGAGGAAGCGCAAGTATTGATCCCCAAGCATAAGGCGATTTGATTCAGGCGACGCTGCCGCGGTGCGAAAATCCATTTGCAAACAAGATCCGGTTCTTGCCGGATCTTTCTCTTTTTGGCGGAAATGGCGCATATTCTTTTGTTGAGGTGATCCTATGGCGAACAACATCACGTTTTGCGAGCTGCGGCGCAAGGAGGTCATCAACCTCAGGGACGGCGCGCGGCTCGGGCTGATTTGCGATTTGGAGATGGATAGCTGCACGGGGCAGGTGCACGCGATCGTGGTCCCCGGGCCGCCCAAGCTTTGGGGCCTGATTCGAAGCGACGAGGAGCTCGTCATCCCCTACAGGTGCATCACCAAAATAGGGGACGATGTGATTCTCGTCGACATCGCCATGTAAATCAATGCTGGCTTCTTCACAATATCTTGTGGTATAATCAGAAAAAACCGGAGGGTGCATCCATGAAGTGCAGGTATTGCCTCGGCACCGAGAGCAAGGTTGTCGACTCGCGTCCCACGGAGGATGGGACGAGCATCCGCCGCAGGCGCGAATGCATCTCCTGTGGACGCAGGTTTACTACCTATGAAAAAATCGAAGAAATCCCCATTATGGTTATTAAGAAGGATGGCCGCCGCGAACCTTTCGACAGCGAGAAGATAGCGCAGGGCGTGCGCAAGGCCTGCGAGAAGCGCCCCATTTCCGCGGCGGAGATGGACAAGGCCGTGGAGGATGTCGTTCGCGAGGTGTTCAACACCCTCGAGCAGGAAGTGACGAGCGTCTACATCGGCGAGTGCATGATGAACCGCCTCAAAGACCTCGATGAGGTGGCCTATGTGCGCTTTGCCTCCGTTTATCGGCAGTTTAAGGACATCAATACTTTTATGGAGGAGCTCAAACTCCTTCTGGGGGAGAAATGAACACCCCTCGTTATGATCGACATACGGCCGCGCTCATGCAGCACGGCTGTATTTATGAAGAAACAAACGGTATCGGCATCTACCGCGCGCCTGCCCTCGCGAATGCCCCCGGCGTGCAGCACGGCTTCACCGCGCGCAAGGGCGGCGTGAGCAAGGCGCCCTTTGATTCGCTCAACCTGCGCCTTGGCAAAGAGGATCCGGAGGAGAACGTGCGTGAGAACTTTCACCGCCTGGCCATGCGTGAGGGTATCGACGAAGGGAGTTTTACGATCGTTAGCTTCGAACACGGGAACACCGTGCTGCGCGTGGACGCCGCGGATCGCGGACGCGGTTTCAACCGCGCGCCGTTAGCGCCCTGCGACGGCATCGTGACGGACGACCCCACGCTCACGCTCGTGACCGATCATGCCGATTGCGGCTGCGTTTTTTTGTACGATCCCCAAAGCCACGCCGTCGGACTTGCCCACGCAGGCTGGAAGGGAACGCTCGGGCGCATCGGTGGAAACCTTGTTGGTCTGATGGTGCGCGCGTTTGGCAGCGATCCTGCTCGCCTCATTGCGGCGACAGGGCCGTGCATCTGCCAAAAATGCTACGAGGTGGACGAGGAACTAGCCAAGCGTTTTGCTGCGGAATTTGCAACGGATGCGTGTGCTTACCCCGGAAAACCGGGCAAGGCACAGCTCTCGTTGGAGGCAGCAGCGGCAATCCAGCTTCTGGATGCGGGCGTTATGCCCAACAACATCACGCTGATGGAAACCTGCACCTATGAGAACCCGCAAACGCTTTTTTCCCACAGACGGGATAAAAACGGCACGGGGGACATGGCCGGATTCATTCGAATTGTTTGAATTTTACACGTAAAATATTCGAGCCTGCGGGTAAACTGTGAGTGCGCCCGGAGGTTTTTTAATTTGGAAAATTATATTTGTGCAAGCGTATGCATTTTAATCCTTTCCCTGTTTGGATGCCTTGACGGCATCTTTGAAAAAATGCGGATCGACCGCATGGATATCGCTTATGCTGCGCTGTGTGTCATCGCGCTATCCGCCTTCCGCTATAAGCCCATCGCCGAGTTTGATGTGGATGTAGCGGTCTTTGTGCTGCCGGCTTTTTTCGCGTTGCTTAGTGCAATACGTGAAGAGGCGGCCGGCTTGTTTGCCCGCTTTTCCCTGGTTTGCACGCTTCCAATCGCCGTTAGTGCAGCAATCATGCTGTACGAGCTAACTATGACGACCTATGCATACTTCTCGCTCAGAGCGCGGACGATCTGCCTGGCACAGTTCGCGTTGTGCGCGATCGCGCTTATGCTCTCAAGCTTCCGCACAGCCATGAAAAAAGCCGTGTGATATTCCCTTTTGCATGTTCATATCCATAGAACGACTATGGAGGGACATGCACGATGCAAGCTAATCCTAAGAATCCAATCTCCCTATTACAGCCATTCATGCCGCACTGGCTTCGTGCCGCGGTCGAGCTTGAGGATGCCAACGGCCTCGAGGAGATTCGCGTGCGCGCCGGGCGTCCCATACAGCTCGTCTATGCGGCACATGAGCGGATGTTGCCACTCTCGCCCGACGCAACGCTCTTATACGAGCTGCTTGAGAGCCTCTGCGCACACTCCGTGGCAGCCATGGAGCGTGAGCTTGCCCAGGGGTACATCACCGTGCGTGGCTGCCGCGTGGGGATCTCCGGCAGGGCCGTTGCACGGGAAGGCGGGGGAGGCATCGCGCGCTATTCGCATGTGACGGGCTTCAACCTGCGCATCGCGCGCGAGGTGCGCGGCTGCGCGGAGCCGGTGATGCAGGAGCTTTATGACGGCGAGGGCGGAG
>CAYNDC010000043.1:6806-9620 GCA_964396085.1 uncultured Clostridium sp.
GGAGTATACAGCACGCTCGTCCTTTCTGCGCCCGGCGCGGGCAAGACGACACTTTTGCGTGATGCGGCTCGCATCCTATCCGAGGGCTGGCGCGGCGAGCGAGGCAGGAAGGTTTCGCTCGCGGATGAGCGCGGCGAGCTTGCGGGCGCGTATCTTGGCGTGCCCACCTTCGATGTAGGGACCCGCACAGATGTGACCGATGGCTGCATGAAGGCGGAGGCGATGCGCTCCCTCATCCGGAGCATGTCGCCCGAGGTACTCGTGACGGACGAAATCGGCTCTGATGCTGACGCGGAGGCCGTTCTTCTCGCGGGCACGTCAGGCGTCGCGGTGCTCGCGAGCGCACACGCGCGAGATGAGAAAGAGGCCCTTCGCAAGCCTTACCTAAAAAAGCTGGCCGATGCCGGTTGCTTTGAAAAATGCCTTGTACTCAGGCGCGAGGGGGAATGCGCAAACATCCGTTGCGTGCGCATGCGCATGCCGTGAGGCCGGCGGTGGCGATTGTGCTGTTCCTGCTTTGCGCGTGGGCAGGCAACAGGAAGCGCGCGGGGCTTGAGGCGCGCCTTCATGCTATCGGCGCGATGGCGGTAGATATCAGAAAGCTGCATGACATCATGGAGCTGACCCCCATGCCCATCGCCGAGGCGACTCTTCGGCTGCACTGTGCGCTGTGGAAGGAGTTTGCCAAAGAGGTGCAAACCCGGCAATGCAGTGCGCGGCAGGCCTTTGAAAAAGCGTTGGAGGGCGCACCGGAGTACGGGGGGGATCGCGATGCGCTCGAAGGCTTTTTCGATGTATTGCGCGCGAGCGAGATGCGCGCGCAGCTCAATGCGCTTTCGCTGCTAGCCCGCGACCTGGACGAGAGGCGGGCGCATCTTGCGGCTGAACTTGAAAAGAAGGGGAAGATCTATTCCTCGCTGGGCGTGCTCATGGGACTCTCTTTGGCGTTGCTTGTGATATAAGGAGGCAGGATGGACATTGCAATCATCATCAAAATTGCGGGCATCGGGCTGCTGGTGGCGATCATCAGTCAGTTGCTCAAGCAGACGGGGCGCGACGACATGGCGATGCTTGCCGCCATCGCGGGGCTTGTGATCACCCTCGCAATGATCGTGAACCTGATTGCGACGCTCTTTGATAACGTCAAAACCATATTCGGTCTTTAGAGGACATGGGCGCGCTTAAGATCGCCGGATTTGCCATTGCCGCTGCGGCAGCCGCGCTGACGGTCCGCTCCTATAAGCCGGAGCTTGGCCTGCAAATCGGCCTCGCCACGGGGCTGATGCTTTTGCTTTATGCGCTGGATGAAGTGGGCGGCGTTTTTTCAGAGCTTTCCCAGTACGTGGAGCGCTTTGGCATCTCCAGCGAGTACATCGCGGCCATGCTCAAGGTGACGGGCATCGTCTATCTCATCCAGTTCGCGGCCGAAGCCTGCAGGGATTGCGGGGAGGGTGCAATCGCCGCAAAAACGGAGCTAGCCGGTCGCGTGATGATTCTCGTCGTGTGCCTGCCCGTCATCAAGACCGTATTCAAGCTGATTGCATCCGTTGCGGGAGGCGTACCGTGAACGACATCGATCTTACCGGCATAGGCGAACTAGACCTAGGCGCATGGCAATTGCTCTGGGAGAGCTTCTCGGGTTCCTTTTCGATGGGTTTCTCCGGCGTGCGGGAGATGATCTCGGCATTTGCCTCCGGCTCCGGCGGCATGACGCCCGAGCACGCGCTTGAGGCGATTGGCGAGCTCGCCCTCACCGCGTTTCGGGAATCGTTCTCCGCTTACCTCGCGCTTCTCGCGGTAGCGATGCTCGCGGCGCTTCTGGGCGTCATTTCCAAGGAGAAGGATGGCATCGGCGGCGCGGCAGGCTTTTTGTGCTTCGGCCTGGGTGCGGTGCTCGTCGCCTACAACCTCGCGCGTGTCGTGGCACTGACGGTCTCTTCCATCGATACGCTGTCAGTATGCATCGAAGCCGTCACGCCCGTGATGAGCGCCGCGCTCGCCGCTACGGGCAGCGCTGCCTCAGGCACGCTCATGCAGCCGTTAACCGGGTTTTTAAGCCTTGCGGTCGCCGGCGCGTTTAAGAGCGTTGTGTTGCCGCTCACGAGCGCGGCGGGCATGGCGTCGCTTCTTGGCGTGCTCGGCGAAAACGGAAGCCTTGAGCACATGTTCGGCTTTTTAAAATCGGCAGTAAAATGGATTATCGGCGCGGTATTTACGGTGTATTTCGGCGTAGTATCTATACAGGGGATCACCGTCACGCGCGCAGACAGCATCGCCATGCGGACCGCGCGCTATGCTCTGGATAAGTCCGTTCCCATCGTGGGCGGTGCGGTTTCCGGCACGCTTGACACGCTGTTGGCGAGCGCGGCACTGATCAAAAACGCGGCGGGCGCAGCGGCTGTGGTGACGGCTGTGATGATCGCCGCGGCGCCGCTTGTGAGCATCGCCTCTTCTGGCCTCGCGTGCCGGGCGGTGGCTGCTCTGTGTGAGCCGCTGGGAGATAAACGCATCCCCGGCATGCTCAGCAAGATGGCGGAGGTATGTACGTTGCTTTTTGCGGCCTTGATGGCCGTGACCGCGATGTTCATCATCACCGCCGGGCTGACTTTCGCCGCAGGCAACCCATGAGCGCGCTCATGCAGCTGATGACGCGCCTGGGGGCGATTGCCCTTATGGCAGCGGTTTGCGAGTTTGCTCTGCCCAAGGGGAACCTTCTGGGTAGCGCACGGAAGGCGATCTCTTTGATGGTGCTCGTGAACACGATCGAATGCGTGATGGAACTGATAGGGGAATTGTGATGGCGGATACGGGAAA
>CAYNDC010000044.1:0-9149 GCA_964396085.1 uncultured Clostridium sp.
GATGCCGCGGCCATTGTCCGTAACGGTGACGGAGTTATCCGGATGGATGTTGATTTCGATGTGGTCGCAAAAGCCGCCCATCGCCTCGTCGATGGCATTGTCCACCAGCTCCTTGACGAGGTGGTGGAGGCCGCGCACATCCGTGGAGCCGATGTACATGCCCGGGCGGCGCTTAACCGCCTCGAGTCCCTCCAGCACCTGAATTTGCGAGGCGTCGTAATCGGTATGGTTGCTCATTGTTTTTGCGTTCTCTCCCGTCCTAAACTGTTGATAAACCTTCTATACGGCCGTGAGCGTGCCGTTTTTGCACAAAAAGGCCGGTATATTCTTCATGTCCATTCCCGCGCGTTTTAATCCCTCAAGGCTCGTGCAGGTTAAGAAACTCTGGCAATCCCTCATCGCCTCCAGCAAGGCGCGCTGGCGAAGCTCGTCAAGCTCGCTCAACACATCGTCCAGCAGCAGCACCGGGGGCTCCCCCCGATCCTCGCGCAGCAGCTCCAACTCCGATAGTTTCACCGAGAGCGCGGCCGTCCTTTGCTGGCCCTGCGAGCCGAACGTGCGCACGCTGCCGCCGGAGAGGGCAATGTCGATGTCGTCCCTGTGCGGGCCGACCGTGGTGTAGCCGCGGCGGATATCCTCCCCCATGCTGCCGTAGAGCGCCTCGGCGAACGCATCCGCGTAATTGCCCCCGCCATTCTCCGGGCGAATGTTGGGGTCATAGCGAAGCGCGAGGTTTTCCCGGTGGAGGGAAACTTCCCTGTGCAACCGGGCGGCGATGCCCGCGAGCTTTTCGAGGAACTGCGCCCGCTTGTCCATAATATCGGCGCCCAAAGTGATGAGCTGCTCGTCCCACACATACAGCTCGCGCCGCAGGGCCTCGCCGGTGCGCTCCTTAACAACCTCCGGGCGAAGCAGCGCGTTTCTTTCGCGCAGCGCCTTGTTGTAGCGCTGCAGCGCGAAGTAGTAGGCCGGGCGGAACTGGCTCAGCTCCATGTCGAGGAAACGCCGCCTCTGTGCGGGCGCGCCCTTGACAAGCTCCAAATCCTCGGGGGAGAACATCACGGCGTTCATCACGCCCATGAGCTCGCCGCTTCGCCGGCACTCGAGCTTATCGACGAAGAGCTGCTTGTTCGCGCCGTCCCGCAGCTTGATTTCGATGCTGCGCGAGCCGGCAAGCGTGGCAACTTCCACACCCACATAACCGCCGCTCATGCCGGCATTGATCAGCTCCGCATCGCGCGGCGTGCGGTGGGAACGGCCAAAGGCGCATAAAAAAATCGCTTCCACAACATTCGTTTTGCCCTGCGCGTTCTCCCCGAAGATGACGTTGAGGCCGCGCCCGGGCGAAAACCGGAGCGACTCGTAGTTGCGGAAGTAATTCAGTTTCAGCCGCTCAAGCTGCATATCACGCCCCTTTTTTCTCGGTTAAGTTTACCACAAAATCCTCGCTTTTTCAAGCGTTGTTTATTTATATAAGAAGAAAGTGCATGTTTTCGCGCCGCATTTGCCGCTTTTTTCGCCCCCGCAAAGCGGTTGACATTTGCCCTTGCGGCTATAATAATGAAGATATGAAAGAATTCCCCGCAAATGAGAACCTTCTTGCCCTCGCGCGCGCGTTTCGAGCCGCCGGATGCCCGCTCTATGCCGTGGGCGGCATGGTGCGCAACCCGCTGCTGGGCCTGCCGGTGAGCGATGCGGATATCTCTTCCGCCTTGCGCCCGCAGGAGGTCGTCGCGCTTTGCAGCGCGCACGGCTTTGGATGCGCCCCCAAGGGGGCGGCCTTTGGCACGCTCGATTTGACGCTGGGCGGGGAGCGCTTTGAATATGCCTGCTTCCGCAGCGAATCCTACGCGCGGGGCGGCGCGCACAAGCCCGAGGCGGTCTGCTACTCGCAATCCCTCGAGGAGGATGCCTTCCGGCGGGATTTCACCGTCAACGCCATTTATCTCGACATTTTGGAGAACCGCCTCATTGACCCCACGGGCGGCCGGAGCGACCTTGCAGCGCGCTTGATCCGCGCGACCTCGCCCGACCCCAACACGATCATGGGGGACGACGCGCTTCGCATTTTGCGCATGGCGCGCTTTGCCGCGCAGCTTGGCTTCACCATTGAAGAAAAAACGCTCGCCGCGGCGCGCGCGCACGCGGCAGGCCTTTTTGATATTTCCCCGGAGCGCATATTCGACGAGCTCTCCAAACTCCTGTTAGCGGATGCGCGCTACGGCGCGGGGCGGGAAAGTTTGCTCTACGGCCTCGAGGCACTGCAAGCATGCGGCGCGTATGCCGTCATCCTGCCTGAGCTTGCCGCCGGGGCGGGCGTCGCCCAAAAGGCGCAATACCATGCCTACGATGTGTTGAACCACGCGCTGCACGCAACGGCCGCCGCGCCGCCGGAGCTGACGCTTCGCTTTGCCATGCTCCTGCACGACATCGGCAAGCCCGCGGCGCTTGAAAGCCACGGCAAGATGCACGGGCACGAGCTTTTGGGCATGGATATGGCTGAGGCCGCCATGCGCCGCCTGCGTTTCCCCAACGCTCTGCGCCGGGAGGTTGGCACGCTCATCCGCTGGCATATGTACGACTTAAAAGGCGAGGCGCGCCCCTGCAAAGTGAAAAAGCGCTTCATGGAACTCGGCCGTGCCACTTCGCGCAAGCTGTGCGCCGTGCGCGAGGCGGATGTGCGCGGCAGCGGCCTGCATGAAGGCCCCGTGCCTACGGCCGAAAAATGGCGCGCGCTTCTCAACGACATGGAGCGGGACGGCGCGCCCTTCACCGAGGCCGAGCTTGCTTGCACGGGGGACGACATCGCCGCCTGGCTGAATATCCCGCCGGGCGCGCGCATCGGCGAAATCAAGCGGGCGCTGCTGCTGCACTGCGCCTGCAAGCCCGAGGACAATCAAAAAGAAACCTTGCGCACGCTCGCGCTTCAAATGCTGCGCACGGGGGAGGGAGATCGCGCATGAGGGAGAACATTCAAACCGTCTTCGCCCCGGCGACGCCGCTGGGCGGCGCCATTGCCGTGCTGCGCGTTTCCGGACCCGGCACGCGCGCCGCGCTCGCCGCCGTTTTTTCAGCAAAAACTGCCATTATTCCCCGGGAAATGAGGTTTGGCCGCCTTGTGGACGGCACGGAAACCATCGACGAGGCGATGGCCTGCTTCTTTGAGGCGCCCGCGAGCTATACGGGGGAGGACATGGCGGAAATGTACCTGCACGGCTCGCCCGCCATCATGCGCCGCGCGCTGGCTACCCTCTCCCGCCTGGGGCTTCGCCCGGCGGAGCCGGGGGAGTTCACGCGGCGCGCGTTTCTCAACGGTAAAATGTCCCTCTCCCGCGCGGAGGCGGTGATGGATTTGGTCGGCGCGGTTTCCGAGCGCGGCGCAAAAAGCGCCCTCGAGCAGCTCGAAGGCAGCGTCGGGCGGGCGGTTGGCGCGCTCGAGGAGGCGCTCCTCGACCTGCTGGCCGGCGTGGATGCCGCGCTCGATTATCCGGATGAGCTTGAGGAGGACGCATTCGCGCAGCTGCCGGATCAGGTGCGCATGCACATGCAAGCGCTCGACGCGCTCATCGCCTCGGGCGAGAAGGGGCGCTTCTTGCGCGAAGGCGCGCGCGTGGCGATCCTCGGCGCGCCCAACGCGGGCAAGTCCTCGCTCTTTAACGCGCTTCTCGGGCGCGAGCGGGCCATCGTTACGCCCGTTCCCGGCACGACGCGGGACACGCTCGAGGAAACGCTTTTGCTCGACGGCGTGCCCGTGCGGCTTGTGGATACGGCCGGGCTGCGCGAAACTGCGGATGAGGCAGAGCGCATCGGCGTGCTGCGCGCGCGGGACGCGGCGGGGGAGGCGGATGTCGCCTTGCTCGCCTTCGATGCGGCGGCGGCGCTGAGCGAGGAGGATGTGGCGCTGCTTGGGGAAACGCGGGCAACGCCGCGCGTAGCGGCGCTGTGCAAGGGCGACCTGCCCGCCGTTTTAAGCGAGGCAGCTCTCGCGCCGTATGAAATTGAAACCGTTACGGTGAGTTCCCTCACAGGGGAGGGCCTCGTGGAGCTTCGCCGCGCGCTGGCCGCCCGCCTGCTGCCGGAGGGGGAGAGCGCGCTCATCACCAACACCCGCCACGTGGACGCGCTGCTTCGCGCACGCGCGGCACTTCACGAAATCGATTTGAATGACGGCGCGGACTGCACCGCCGTTTTGCTGCACGCGGCACTTGCGGCGCTTGCGGAAATCACCGGCCACGATGTCGCAGCCGATGTGATCGAGCGCATATTCGAAAAGTTCTGCCTGGGAAAATAAGGGCTGCTCTACACGGGCTCTTGCTGTGTGGCAAGGGTTAATCGTCAAATCCTAAAAAAATCTCGTCAAAAAGCCTGTCTGCCTCGAGGCGAAGCGCACGCTCGAAGCGCCCGTAGCGCTCGAGCAGCGTGCGGCCTTCGGGGGTCATCTGGGCGCCGCCGCCATGCGGCCCGCCCGCGGTGGAAACGAGCAAATCGAAACCCAGCGCGGCCTCGGATTCCTTGATGATACGCCAAGCCTTCGAGTAGGCCATGCCCATTTCCGCCGCCGCCGCGCGCAGCGAGTGCGTGCGTGCGACGCCGTCCAACAGCCGCTCGATGCCGGGGCCGAAACACTTGTGCTCCTCATCCCGATAAAGGCGCACGCTGAGTTTATGGGTCAACTTCCCTTCCATGGCGCACCTCCTTTTGCGGCATTATAACACAGACCGGCGCGGATTGACACCGTGCGCGCGTGTGTTATACTCGTGTAAGAATAACGACGAGGTTTGTCGATGAAAAGCATGGTTTTCCAACAGCCGCTGCCCTTGCGCGAGGCCCTTGGCATACTGCCCGGGGTCAGCGCCGTCATCGGCTCGGGCGGCAAAACCTCGCTGATCCTCCGGCTTGCCCGGGAGCTTGCGCACGAGGGCCGCGTGGTGGTCGCCGCCTCGACGCATATGTTCCCGCCGGAGGGGATTGCGCTCGTTACGGGCGGCCTACCGCAAATAGAGGCGGCCCTTTCGCAAGCGCCCATCGTGTGCGCCGGCGCGTTTGTGCAGCAAGGCAAGCTCGGCCCGCCGGAGGTTCCCTTTCAAGCGCTCGCGGAGCTTGCGCCGTTTGTGCTCGTCGAGGCGGACGGATCGCGTCATTTGCCGCTCAAGGCGCACGCGGCGCACGAGCCGGTCATCCCAACGGGCGCGCAGGCCTATGTTGTCGTTGGCGCATCGGGTTTCCTGCGGCCCGTGCGCGAGGCCGCACACCGGCCGGAACTATACGCAGCGGCGCTGGGCGTGGGGATGGACGAGCCGGTCACGCCGGAAATGGCGGCGGAAATGATCAAAGCGCGCTTTGCGGCGCGGGCCGTCGTCGTCAACCAGGTAAATGATGAAGTGGCGCTTGCCTTAGTAGCGCGTTTTGCCACAGCTTACGGCCGCGGCACGGTCGTGGCTGCCGCGCTTGGGGAGGAGCTCCCCGTCAAAGCGCTTTGGAGGGAATGATATGCGTATTTTCATTCGCGGGGCGGGAGACCTTGCAAGCGGCATCGCCGTGCGGCTGCACCGCGCGGGCATGCAGGTCGTGATGAGCGAGATTGAGCGGCCCACCGCCATCCGCCGCACGGTCGCCTTCAGCGAGGCCGTCACGCACGGGGAGGCCGCGGTGGAAAACGTTATAGCGAAGCGCGCCAAGGACGCGGGGGAAGTGCCGGGCATCCTGCGCGCGGGCTTCGTGGCGGTGCTTGTGGATCCCCATGCCGCCTGCCGGGCGGAACTTCAAGCGGATGTCCTGGTGGATGCCATCCTCGCCAAGCGCAACACGGGGACGCAGCTATCGGACGCGCCTCTCGTCATCGGCCTGGGACCCGGCTTTACGGCCGGGGTGGATTGCCACGCGGCGGTTGAAACCATGCGCGGGCACGACCTCGGGCGGGTATATTACGAAGGTTCGCCCCTGCCTGATACCGGCACCCCCGGCGAGATCGCGGGGCATGGGGCAGAGCGCGTGTTGCGCGCACCGCGCGCGGGCGTGTGGCGCACGCGAAAGCGCATCGGCGATTATGCGCAGGCCGGGGAGGCCGTGGCTGAGGTGGACGGCGTTGCGGTCGTGGCGGAAATCTCCGGCGTGCTGCGCGGGATTCTGCCCGCGGGAACGCCTGTTTATGCCGGCATGAAGGCCGGGGATATCGACCCGCGCGCGAACGCGGCCGCCTGCTATACGGTTTCCGATAAGGCGCGCGCGCTGGGCGGCGCCGTGCTCGAGGCTATTTTGCATTTTCGCCCTTCCTGCACCCAGGAGGGAAACAGGGCAGAACCCGAAAGCGGCGCGTAAGAAAACTCAGCGAACTCGCTCGGCGCGCTTTTTCCCGGCGCGCTTTTTTTGTTCCGCGTAGAGGACGTTGCGGATGGCGGCAAGCACCTCGTCCGTGCCATCTGCCAGCGGCTCGGCGCTCATGGCGGCGGTGAAGGAAAGCCGCCTTTGCGCGAGCTCGTTCACTGCCTCGAGCAGCGTTTCGGGCGTGAGGTCCTCCTGCTCGAGCGACAGGGCGTATCCCTTTCGTGTGAAGTAGCCCGCGTTGAGAACTTGATCCCCGCGGCTCGCGCTGGCGGGCAGGGGGATGAGCAGCATGGGTTTTGCAAGGGCCAGGAACTCGAACACCGCGTTGGCCCCCGCGCGGGAGACGACGAGATCGCTCGCCGCGAACACATCGGGCAGCTCCTCGCTGAGAAACTCAAACTGGCGGTAGCCGGCCGTATCGAGCAAGGATGCTTCGACCTTACCCTTGCCGCACAGGTGCACGATGTCGTAGCTTGCAAGCAGTTGCGAGAGTGCGGCGCGCACAGCCTCGTTGAGCACCTGCGCCCCAAGGCTGCCGCCCATGATGAGCAGCACCGGCTTTTCGCCCGAAAAGCCAAGGAAGGAGAGGCCTTTGACGCGCCTGCCCGCATATAGCTCCGGGCGGATGGGCGTGCCCGTATGCACGCCCTTTTTGCCTGTATAGCGCAGCGTATCCTCGAAGGTGACCAGTATTTGATCCGCGAAGCGGGCGTTGATCTTGTTGGCGAGGCCGGGCGTATAATCCGACTCGTGCGTGAGGACGGGGATGCCCAGCGACTTCGCCGCGATGGCGACGGGCACGCTCACATAGCCGCCCTTGCTGAAAACGACATCCGGCCGGACCTCGCGCAAAATGCGCTGCGCCTCCACGACGCCCGCAACGACGCGGAAAGGATCCGTAAAATTTTTCCATGAGAAATAGCGGCGCAGCTTGCCGCAGGCGATCGTGTGGAAGGTAACATCCGTGCGGTGCTGGAGCATGCCGCACTCGATGCCCTCGCAGGTGCCGATATAATGAAGCGTGCAGCCCTCAGCGAGCAGCTGCGGGAACAGCGCGATATTGGGCGTAACGTGGCCGGCCGAACCGCCGCCGGTGAAGAGAACCGTTTTTTTCATGTGCGCATCCTTTCTTCTTTCAAAAGGGACACCCCTGCGCTTTTCGACGGAATCCGCAGGTGCTTTTCCCGCGCAGGGCGCAAATTAGTATATCACTTGCGCCTGTTTTATGCTATTATTATCCTGTTTCAATCTGTTCAAATGCGGCGTTTGCTTGGGAGGGAACACATGCGCGATTTCAGGGAGTGCGACGCGGCGCAGGGCGCGCAGAGGATCGCCACTATCATATCACGGCTCACGATGCTGCGGGATGAACCCGGTGCTCCGCTGGACCTTCTGCGCGAGTTCTCGCTTGCGCTGTACCTTGGCGACACGCAGGCCGCTTATCGCCTCTATCACGACCTTGCCCGCGCGCTGCTATTAAGTGGTGCGCGCCGGGTCAGCGGCGACCTTTTTATGGATTATCTCCTTTGGCTTGTGATCGAGCGCGAGCATCCCTTTGCGCAAATGGCGGCGGCCGGCCGGCTTGACGCGCCGGAGCTTCTCGCCATGAAGGCCGACCTTGCCGCGCTGGGCGAGCTTGCCACGCTCGCCAGCACCGACCTCGTTCGCATGGCCCAGGAAAAGCACCGCGAACGCCCGCGTTACGCGCGGGACGACATCTCCCTCATGTCCACAGCGCTGTGGAGCGGCGCGCTCACGCGCCCCGCGCCGCCGCCGGAGACGAAGGCCAACGGGCAGACAACAGCGCCCGCCGCAAGCGCCGCGCTTCCCGCCGAGCAGGAATGGCTGCCCTGGCATTACGGCGAGCAATCCCTCACGGGGGAGTGGGCCTCGGACGAGGCGCTGGAGGAAGTGTACCTGCGCCTTTTAAAATCTCCGGATTGGCGCAGCGCGTGCGACGATATCTGGAACCTGTTCGCCGCCTACGGCTGCGGGGATTTCCTCAAATCCCGCGTGTTTTTTGCCAAGGGGAACGCGCTCGTTCCTGCCCCGAGCACGCCCTGGGTGTGCCCGGTCTCCTTCTATGATGCACAGCGGGCGAAGCTCACCGAGAGCGTCATCGCCTTTATGCGCGGGGAAAGCGCCGTGCACGCGCTCCTCTACGGGCCGGAGGGTTCGGGGAAGACCGCGCTCGCGCTCAACCTCGCGGAGGATTTGCCGGAGCTTCGCATCGCCGTGGTGGACGATCCCGCCCACACGGATGTGGCCGAGCTGATTGAAACGCTGCGCCGCCAGCCGCTTCGCTTTTTGCTGCTGCTCGACGGCGTGAATGTGGACGATTACGCCGCGCGGGTGCTCCTTTGCGCCTGTAGTCGCGGCGGGCTGCCGCAAAACGTGCTGCTCGCCGCAACCGCAAGGGACGCCGGTTCCTCCGGCGCATTCCAGCTGACGATCGAAATGCAATATCCGCGCATTGCGGATTTTATCGACATCGTGTGCGAAATCCTCGAGATGGAGGATGTTCCCTATGAGCGGTTGGAGGTGCGCAACGCCTGCATCGATTTGCAGGTGGACGCGCACGAAAAGCTCACCATGACCGCCGCTCTTGCCCTCGCCAACAAATATAAGGCCGCAAGGCTAAAATAAGAAAGGTTTACTATGCAAGTTTACAACACAATGACCCGCAGGAAGGAGGAGCTTGTTCCCCTCACGCCCGGCGTTATCAAAATGTATGTGTGCGGGCCGACGGTTTACAACTTCTTCCACATCGGCAACGCGCGCCCCTTCGTGGTGTTCGACACGCTGCGCCGCTACCTTGAATACCG
>CAYNDC010000045.1:0-9080 GCA_964396085.1 uncultured Clostridium sp.
TGCGCGAAACCGGCGAGCGGCGCGTGTTCCTCACGCGCCAGGGGCGGCGCATGGTCATTCGCAAATGCGCGGAGGAGGAATCCAATCAGCTTACGGCGTTCAATCGCGTCTACGACCGGCCGGGCTTCTCCGGCGCGTGCGACGATTTTTTTACGCTGTGCAAGCGTTTTGATATCTTGCCCGAACAGTTGGAGGGGGCCGTGACCGGCCTGCCCGAACACGCGCCCTTTCGCAGCAAGCTCGAGGACCTCTCGCGCATTTACCGGGCGTATGAGGCGCACCTGTGCGAGCGCCAGATGGATGCGGAGGACGCCTTTTTCGCGCTGTGCAAGCGTTTGCCGGATTCCTTTGTGAGCGGCGCGGAGGTTTTGATTGACGGGTTCGACCTGATCAGCGAGCAGCTTTTCGATATTATCGCCGCATTGATGGACGTTTCCCCTCGCCTAACAATCGCGCTGCGGCTCGATCTCTCCCCCCGCTGCCGGGACGCGCGCGTGTTCGCAGGCGAGGAGCGCGTGCATGCGCGCATTAAAAAAATCGCCGCGCAAAAGGGCAAATCGATCGAATACGTATATCTCCCCGAAGAGGAAACCCGCGAGGGCAGCGAACCCCCAAAAGAACCCGCGCTCGTTCACCTCGAGCGCGAGGGCTTTGCCTATCCCTTCACGCCCTTTGCCGGCGCGAGCAACGGCGCGCTCAGGCTGTTTGCGGGGACGGATGTGCGCGCCGAGGCCGAGGCCGCGGCGGATGCCGTGCCGCTTGCGGCAGACGGAGGCCTGCGCTTTCGCGAAATGGCCATCATCGCCACCGACATGGATAAATACATCGGCCCTGTGAGCCGGGCGCTGCAAAAGCGCGGCATTCCGTTCTTTACGGATGCGAAGCACCCGCTTTCCGGCTATGCGGCGGCGCAGCTCGTGCTCTCCTGCCTACGGGCAGCGGCGCACGGCTTGCCCGCGGGAGAGCTGATCTCCATCGCAAAATCCGGCTTCGCGGGCGTTTCCCGCACGGATGCGGAAGAGTTTGAAAGCTATGTCGTCGGCAAAAACGCGCGCGGCAGCCTGTTCCAAAGGCCGTTTCGCGATGCCTCCGAGGGGGCCGAGCGGGCGCGCCAGATGCTCACGGAGCCGCTGCTCGCTCTGCGCGCGGGGCTTTCCGCCTCCCGCACGGCGGCGGGCAAGGCCGCGGCGCTCTACGATTACATGGAGTCCTTATCCCTTCGCGATCAGCTCCTCACCCTGACAAGCGCTCTGCGTCAAAGCGGCCGGTTGGAATGGATGGAGGAAAACGCGCAGGTCTATAACATGCTGCTCGAGCTCATCAGCCAGCTGCACGCCATTTTGGGCGAGGCGCGCATCTCCACGGCGCGCTTCATCGATATTTTCGAGGAGGGAATCTCCGCCTACGAGGTGGGCGTAATCCCGACCAGCGCGGATCAGCTGCTGCTGGGGAGCCTCGGGCGCAGCCGCGCGCGCGAGCTTGAGGCGCTCTATGTGCTTGGCGCCTCGCAGGGGATGTTCCCCGCCCCGGTGCAGGACGACGGCATGGTCAGCGATGCCGAGATTGCCACCCTCGCGGGCCTCGGTCTTCCGGAGTTGCCCGATACCGGCAAGCGCGGGGATAAGGAGCTTGCGGATGTTTACGGCGCGGCGGCGAAGCCGCGCAAGCTGTTGTACCTTTCCTACTCCCTTTCGGGGGCGGACGGCGCGCCCTGTGCGCTCGCCGAGCGCATCCGCGCTCTTTTCCCGGATGTCGCCATCGAAACGGATGTTTCCCCGCTGCCGCCCGCAACGCCCGAAAGCGCGCTTCGCCGCGTTGCCGCCGCGCTTCGCTCCGGCGTGGATGCGGGCGAGCTGCCAACGGATGCGGCCTCGCTTTATGCCGCCCTTAACGCGCGTCCTCAACAGGAGGGTTGGCGCGAGCGCCTCGCCGTCATCGAACGCGCTCTCTTTTACGGCGCCTCGCCCGAGCCTTTCGGGCAGGAGATCGCCCGCGCCCTCTACGGCGCGACCCCGCGCGGCAGCGCCTCGCGGCTTGAGGCGTTCAACCAGTGCCCGTTCCGCCATTTCGCGCGTTACGGCTTGCGGCTGGAGCCGCGCCGCGAATACCGCGAGCGCAGCGCGGACGAGGGCGTTTTCTGCCATGATGCGCTGTGCGCCTTCACCAAAGCGCTCATGGAGCTTGGCAAGCCCATTCCCCTCGTGGCAGAGGAGGAAATTGACGCGATGCTCTCCCGTTTGCTGCCGGAGCTTGCAGCCGCCCATAACGGCGGCATTTTGCTCGATACCGCGCGCAACCGCGCGCTCTTCGCGCGCCTCTCGCGCAAGATCGCGGCCACGGCCAAGGCGATTGTGCGCCAGCTTGCGGCGGGCGATTTCCGCGTTACCGGGTCAGAGGTGCCCTTTGGGCCAAACCAGGCCTTGCCCGCGCTCACGCTCGAGCTTCCCTCGGGCACAACCTATGCGCTCTCCGGCCAGATCGACCGCGTTGACGGCTGCCAGAGCGAGGCGGGCGAAGCCTTCGTGCGCGTGATCGATTATAAAACCGGCAGCGCCGCCTTCGCGATGGAGGATCTCTTTTTCGGGCTGAAGCTGCAGCTTCCGCTTTATCTAAGCGCCATCACCGCCGCGAGCCGCGTGGAGGAGAAGGCCGCGCGCGCGGCGGGCATGTACTTTTTGCCGGTGATCGACCCCGTGTCGGATGAGGAGGACGAAGAGGCCCTCCTCAAGGCGCTCGACGAGCAGTTCCGCATGCGAGGACTCACGCTGCGGGACCCTGCCCTCATGCGCCTGGGCGGCGCGGGCGTCGCCTTCTCGGCGCGCCCCGGCAAATACGCCGTGGACGGGGAATCCCTCGCCCTCGCCTCCCGCTTCGCGTGCGAAAAGGCGGCATCCACCGCGCAAGCCATCTACGAGGGGCGTGCAGAAGCGCTGCCCTATCGCAAAAAGAACGGCCTCACGCCCTGCGGCAGCTGCGATTTTAAGACGCTTTGCGGCTTTGACGCGCAGTTCCCCGGCTGCGCCTACCGAAGCGTTCCCCCTCTCGGGCCGGATGCATTCTTCAAGGAGGTGGGCGCGCATGGCCAAGTGGACGAGTGATCAGCGCCGCGCCATCGAGCAGCAGGGAGACATCCTTGTGAGCGCGGGCGCGGGCAGCGGCAAGACGGCGGTGCTCACCGAACGCATCGTGCGCCTCGTGCGCGAAGGGTTGGATGTGAAGGAGCTGCTCTGCGTCACCTTCACCATCGCCGCCGCCAACGAGATGAAAAAGCGCATCGAGCGCGCCCTCTACGAGGCCGCGGCCGCCGCGAAGGACGAGGCCGAGGCAGCCCGCCTCAACGAGGCTGCGCGCGAGAGCGCCTCCGCCTCCATTTCGACGTTGCACTCGTTTTGCACGCAGGTGCTGCGCCGCCATTTCAACGAGGCGGGGCTTGACCCGGACTTCCGCGTTGCGGATGAAAGCGAGTCTGCCCTGTTGCGCGAGCTTGCCTGGGACGAGCTGTGCGAGGCGCGCCTATCGGCCGACACGGGCGCGTTTTCGGATTTGCTTGAGGCGCTGGGCGGAGACGCCCCGGCCTACGAAGCGGTGAACGGCCTTTTGAATTTCTGCCGCGCCCAGCCCGACCCGTGGGATTTCCTCGCGCGCGCGCAGGCAAAATACGAAACGTCGGCGCAGGAACTCGAGCAAGGCGATGAGGCGATGGAGCTCCTTTTGACGACGCGCCGTGAGATCGTATCGAAGATCGCCGTGCTCTCCCGCGCGAGGGACGCTCTCGCGGCCGGGTTTGCGCTGCCTGCCGCCTTCATCGACGAGGAGCTTGCCCATGCGCGCATGATCGCCATGCAGCGCACGCCCGGCTCGCTTACCCGCGCGCTGGAAACCAAGCCGCACGCGAAGGGAAGTCGCATCAACTGGAGCGGCTGTCCCGATGCGTTAAAGCTCCCTGCCGACCGGGCGCGGAGCGATCTCAAGGATACGCTTGCGGGCGAGGCGCGCTTCTGGCTGCGCGGCATGGAGCGCGAGGCGGCGCTGCTGTTGCGCCAACGGCCGCTTATCGCAGAGCTGTTCGCCGCGGTCATCGATTTTTCGGAGCGCTTCGCCGCACGAAAACGCCTGCGCTCCGTCATCGACTACGGGGATATGGAGCATTTCGCTTTGGCGCTGCTCAAACGCGAGAGCATCGCCGCCGAGTACCGCGCGCGCTTCCGCTTCGTGTTTATGGATGAATATCAGGATGCCAACGCCGTGCAGGAGGAGATCATCCGCGCGCTTTCCAACCCCGGCGCGCTGTTCCTCGTGGGGGATGTGAAGCAATCCATCTACCGTTTCCGCCTTGCGGAACCCGCGCTGTTCCTTAGGCGCTACCGACGCTATCAGGACCCCGCGTGCGGCTGCCGCATCGATCTCAACGCCAACTTCAGGAGCGCGCCCGGCGTCATCGACGCGGTGAACGCCGTGTTCTCCCAACTGATGAACGCCAGGAGCGCCGAACTCGATTACGATGAGAGCGCCCGCCTCACGCATGCGCGGGAGGAGCAAGTTCCCCCTGCGGCCCATGCGGCGGAGTTCGTTTTCCTCGATCAGCTCGCGCCCTTCCCCCAAGAGGAGGAACCCGCCCGCGAGGAGAGCGCCGCGCAGGAAAATGCAGACGAGGCCGCTCCTGAGAGCGACGAGCCGCCGCGCGCCCTCGCCGAGGCGGAAGCGTCCCTCGCGGCACAGCGCATTCGCGAGCTGATGGAACACGGTAGCGTTTTCGACCCGCGAACGGGTCAGGTGCGCCGGCCGCGCTACAGCGACTTCGCGGTGTTGCTGCGCTCCTACAAAAACGTGGCGGAGGATTGGCTCACGACCTTGTCCCTCGAGGGCATCCCCGCCTATGGGGAATCCGCGGGCGGCTTTTTCGACGCGCTCGAGGTGCGCCTGTTTATGGATTTGCTGCGCGCCATCGATAACCGCCGGCAGTCCATCCCGCTTGCGGCGGTGCTGCGCTCCCCCATCGGCGGCTTTTCCACCGAGGAGCTGATCGAGCTTCGGACCCTGTACGGCGAAATGGATTCCTCCGGCGCGCGTCCCGTGTGGCGCTGCTTCGACTCGCTCGCCCGCGCGGCCGAGGACGATACGCCTCTTTCCCAAAAAGCGCGCGCCTTTATTGAAAATCTCACGCGCTGGCAGGAGCTTGCCGGGCTCATGAGCGTGCACGCGCTCATCGGCGCGCTGCTGGATGAAACGGACTACGCCCTTTTTTGCCGCGCGCTCCCCGGCGGCAAGCAGCGCGAGGCAAACCTCGAGGCGCTGTGCGAGAAGGCGCGCCTGTTTGAGGCGACGGGGGCCGCGGGCCTCGGCGCGTTTTTGCATTACGCCGAAAAGCTGCGCTCCCTGGGCGCCGCCGGCACGGCGCACGCCGTCGGGGCGGATGTGGTGCGGGTGATGAGCATCCACGCGAGCAAGGGGCTTGAATTCCCGTTCGTGTTCATCGGCGGGCTTGCGCGGCGCTTCAACATCGACTACAAGCGCAACAAGCTGCTGTGCGACCCGGAGTTTGGCGTTGCGGTGCGCTTTCACATGGCGGGCGTTCGCACGCAATCCCTCTATGCGCGCGCCATCGCGGCGCGAAGCGCCAACAAGAGCCTTGCCGAGGAGATGCGCGTGCTCTACGTCGCCATGACCCGCGCGCGGGAGCAGCTTTTCCTCTTGTGCGCCACGCCCAACTGGGATCGCCTCCTCGAGCGCGCGGCGCTCACCGCCCCGGGGGACGCGCAGGGGGAAAGCTATGCGCAATGGCTGCTCTCCTGCTTGCTGCGCGCCAAAGAGGGTGAGGAGCTTCGCGCGCGTTACGGCCTCGCGCCGTTGCCGGGTTCCGCGCCCATCGGCATTGCGCTCACCTGCGCGCTCTGCCCCGCGGATGCAAAGGGCGGCGCGCGCCTGGATGAGACCGCTTGCCGGCGCGCCCTGGGCGAGGCCGAGCCTTACCCCGACGCCGAAGCGCTCTTCTCGCACGACTACGCCTTTTGTGCGGATACGGCCGTGCCCAGCAAGGTCAGCGTAACGGGCCTCTCGGGGCACGCGCTCAATCTCACCGAAGCGCCGGACTTTTTGCTCGCCGCGCGCATGACCAGCGCCGACCGCGGCACAGCCTACCATGCGCTCATGCAGCGCATGGCGCGAAGCGCGCAGGATGAAAACGGCGTTCGCGCCGAGCTTTCCCGCCTTGCGGGCGAGGGGTTGCTCAGCGCGCAGCAGGCACAGGCCGTCGACCCCGCCGAGGTCGCGGCTTTCCTCTCCTCCCCGCTGGGGCGCCGCCTGCGTGACGCCGCGCACATCCGCCGGGAGGTGGCCTTTAACATCAGCCTCCCCGCCAGCGCGCTGGGCCTTTCCACAAGCGACGCGCCGGTGATCCTGCAGGGCGTGATCGACTGCTGCTTCCTCGAGGACGAGCGCTGGGTGTTGATCGATTATAAGACCGACGGGATCCTCCCCGGCGTTAGCGCGGCAGATGCCGCCCGCAAACACGCGCGGCAGGTGAACCTGTACGCACACGCGCTCGAACGGCTTACGGGCATCCCCGTCAAAACGCGGGCGGTGGTTCTCTTCTCCTACCGCACGGCGGTCGAAATCGAAGGGGCGGTTTGGCCATGAGCGCGCAAAGCGTTGCCCAAACGCTCAAAGAAACGGCAAAAAGGCTCACGGATGCGGGCTTTGAGGAGGCGCAGCTCGAGGCGCGCTATCTCGTGGCGCATGCGGCAGGTATCCGCGCGCCGGCGCTTTTGCAAAGCGGCGCGAAGGAATTTCCCGCGCAAAAGCTGCCCGTGCTCGAAGCGCTCCTCTTGGAGCGCCTCACGGGCCGCCCGCTGCAATATGTGCTGGGCGAGTGGTCCTTCATGGGGTTGCCCTTTCGCACAGACGAACGCGCGCTCATTCCGCGTGCGGATACGGAGGCGCTTTGCGAGCAGGCGCTGCAGCTCATCCGCGCGCGCGGCTATCAAAGCGCGCTGGATATGTGCTGCGGCACGGGCTGCATCGGCATTTCCCTCGCCCGGCTGGGGGGCGTGCGCGTCACGCTTGCGGATTGCGACGAGGCCGCCCTCTCCCTCGCGCGCGAGAACGCAACCCTCAACGGCGTTGCGGCGGATTTGATCCAAACCGATCTGTTCCAGGGCATATCGGGGCGCTTCGAGCTCATCGCCTGCAACCCGCCCTACCTTTCGGCCTGGGATATGGCGCATCTGCAAAAGGAGCTTGCCTTTGAACCGGCGCGCGCGCTTGACGGCGGCGCGGACGGGTTGACGTTCTACCGCCGCATCGCAAGAGAGGCCCTATCGCACATTCTGCCCGGCGGCGCGCTGCTGCTCGAGGTTGGCGCGGGGCAGGCGGATGCCGTCGCCTCGCTCTTCGACCCGGCAGCGGTCTGCATCGTGCGCGATCTCAACGGCGTGCAAAGGGTGGTGATGGTTCTACTGTGAAGCTTATGCACAAGCTCCTCTTTGCGCTGCCCGTTTTCCTCACGGTGCTCTTTTTTGCCGATTGCGGAGCGCAGCCCGCCCCTCTGCCCGCCGAACTTACGCCCGCGCTTTCGCCATTTGTCGCGCCGGCAACGCCCGTTTTGGCGCCGCGCTCCACGCCGACGCCCGCGCCTTCGCCCACGCCTTCGCCCACGCCGCAGACGGCGACGCTCGGCTTCGTGGGGGATATCATGGTCATGAGCGTGCAGATTTCCCATGCGAAAACCAGCGATGGTTACGATTTTTCCCGCAGCTTTGCGCCCATGCGCGCCGTATTTTCCTCGGTGGACTTGCTTGCGGGCAACTTCGAGTGCACCCTCGCCGGGGAGAAGGCCGGCTACACCCAGCCGCGGCAGACGCCGCCGCCCGCGAGCGAGCAGAACCCCACGCCCAAGGCGCCGTTCCAGCTTTTTAACGCGCCGGACGCGCTGGCGGACAACCTCGCCGACGCCGGATTCGACCTCATAGCAACTGCCAACAACCACAGCATGGATAAAGGTGCAGCGGGCCTTTTTCGCACGGCGCAGGTGCTTCGCGCGGCGGGCCTCATGCAGCTTGGCACCTACCTCGATGCCGCGGACGCGCAAACCCCGCGCGTGGCGGATCTCGGCGGCATTCGCGTGGGCTTTGTCAACGCGACGGGCTTTCTCAACTCCGGCGTGCCCTCCCTCACGGGCGCACAGCGCGAATACGCGATTTTGCTGCTCGGCCAGCAGGAGCGCGTCGCCTCGGCCATCGCCCTGTGCAAAGAGGCTGGCGCGGAGTTCGTCGTCGCCCTCGTCCACTGGGGCGTGGAGCACAGCCAACGCCAGAGCCGCGCGCAGGAGGATGCTGCGGATCGGCTCATCGCCGCCGGGGCGGACGTCATCATCGGCACGCACCCGCATGTGGTGCAGCCCATCGAGTGGCGCGAGGCAGAGCGGGAGGGAGAAAGCGTGCGCGTTCCCGTCGCCTATTCGCTGGGCAACTTCCTCTCCAACATGTCCCAAGCGAACGTCAACTACGGGCTGTTCGTGCGCCTCACGCTCGAGAGGAACGAAGAAAACCGCGTCTCGTGCACGGAGCTTGCGTATCTGCCGCTGTTGTGCTATCGTGACCAAGGGCATGCGGTGCAGCCCTGCTACGCCGCAGATACGGGCGAAGCGCAAAAGGCGTTTTCCCATGTGAGGGATATCTGCACCGGACCCGGTATCACATTGATCGAACGAGGAGATTGATCGGCAATGCTTGAGAAGCTTCAAAGCATAAAAGCGCGCAGCGAGGAACTCACGCGGCTTCTTTCCGCAAACGAGGTGCTCGCCGACCAGCAGCGCTACCGCGAACTCGCGCGCGAGCACGCGCGGCTCGCGGACATCGTCACCGCCTACGACGAATATCTATCCGTGCGCGAGAACATCGCGCAATGCCGCGCGCTCTTTGAGGAGCAGAATGACGCGGAGATGAAGGAACTGGTGCGCGAGGAGCTTTCCGCCCTCGCCACGCGGGAAAAAGCGCTCGAGGAAGAGCTGCGCGTGCTGTTGCTGCCGCGCGACCCCAACGACGAGCGGGATGTGATGATCGAAATCCGCGCGGGCACGGGCG
>CAYNDC010000046.1:0-8968 GCA_964396085.1 uncultured Clostridium sp.
CGTGCTCGGTTTGCAAATCGCTGCCCCACTCAACGGGGTACTTGAACGACGCCCCGGATTTTTGCAGCAGCTCGACTGCTTGGGTGTAGGTGATCCGCACAAAGTCGCTCTGCAGCACGTTGTGCAGCCGGGCGAGAAGGCCCTGGTCGACGAAGCTGTTGAAGAAAGCGAGCTCGTCCGGGCAACGCTCCATAACGCTTTTGATCACGGCTTTCACCATCGCCTCGGCGAGGTCCATGTCGCCGGCAAGGTCGCAAAAAGCCATTTCCGGCTCGATCATCCAGAACTCCGCCGCGTGGCGCGCCGTGAAGGAGTTTTCCGCGCGAAACGTCGGGCCGAAGGTGTATACATCCCGAAAAGCCAACGCGAACGCCTCGGCGTAGAGCTGGCCGCTGACGGTGAGGTTCGCCTCGCTGCCAAAGAAATCCTTCGCGGTGTCGACCGCGCCCGATTCCGTCTTGGGCACATCGTTGAGATCAAGCGTCGTTACGCGGAACATCTCGCCGGCGCCTTCACAATCGCTCGGGGTGATGAGCGGCGTGTGAACATACAGGAAACCGCGCTCGTCAAAAAAGCGGTGGATGGCCTGGGCGACGACGCTGCGCACGCGGAACGTCGCCTGGAAGATGTTCGCGCGCGGGCGCAGGTGGCCGATAGAGCGCATATATTCGAGCGTGTGGCGCTTCTTCTGGAGGGGATAGTCGTCCTCGCACGCGCCGAGCAGCTCGATTTCATCAGCCCGAATTTCAAAGGGCTGAGGCATATCGGGGGTGAGCACCAATTCTCCCGCGACGCGCACAGCCGCACCCGTACCCAAATCTTTTAGAAGCTCCTGCGAAATGCTGCCGGGATTGTAAACGATCTGGACGGTTTTAAACGAGCTGCCATCGGAAAGCTCGATGAAGCCCGCATTTTTGCTCTCGCGCACGGTTTTGATCCAGCCGGATACTTCCACCGGCCCCCGGTGAGCCTCCGGTGTCCTTACGAGTTCGCACAGTCTTGGCATATGAAAAAATCCTCCTTGGAAAACAAAAGTCCGCAGTATCGTAAAATTATAGACCATCGGTGCATACTTGGCAAGCCTTGACCATATGTTTAGCGAGCGAGAAAACCGGAGGGCCTGCCTATGTATTATTCACCCGTACCCACCTTGGTGCTGCGCGCGGACACGCTGTGCCTGGCGAGCGTCAACGGCAGAATCGTGGGCGAATGCTCCCGCGTGGCATATGTATCCATCCCCATCTGCGACTCCGGGGAATATTACATCACCGCAGCACCGCTCGAGGGGGTGTGGCGCTGCGTCACGCGCAAGCTCGCCTTCGAGCGAGGCGTGCTTGCGGAGGAGCCGGCGACGGATGTCAACGTGTGCGTGTGGCCGGGCGGCGTGTTTGAGATGATGCTCTTTACCGGCGCGTATGCCGGCATGGATGCAGGGCCTGCGCCAGCGACGCCCGAGCTCGGGCTTGCCTGCGCCTTCGCGGAGGCCGTGCGGGATGGACGCGAGGAGGATGCAGCCGCCTGCCTCGAACCCGAGCTTGCCGACCGGCTCGATTTTGAGGACATCCGCGACTTCTTCGGGAACTTCGCCTATCCGCGCGCGCCGTTCTCCGACGCGAGCGGCAAAACGCTCGGGCTGATTTCCTGCGCGCGGGGCAGCGTGTGCGAGGCGCGCTTGTTTGAGTTCGAGTTCGGCGAGGAGCTGATCACCAATGTGCGCGAGGTCTAAAAAAGGTGCGGGGGATTGAACCCCCGCACCCCTTCTAAAAGGGCGCCGTACTTTGGAATCCGATCATTCGGGCATGGGATAAAAGTTTAAGGCTTAGGCAAATGCGGCATTAGGCGGGAATTGCAGCAA
The DNA here is from genome assembly GCA_964396085.1 of uncultured Clostridium sp. GTDB lineage: Bacteria > Bacillota > Clostridia > Christensenellales > CAG-138 > Phil1. The sequence goes on from CAYNDC010000046.1 coordinate 1,856, forward strand.
AGCCGGAACGAACCCTTACGCTTTCCAGCGGTTTTTCCAGCTCTCCAACTGCAAACGGATAAACGGCTTCTGGCGCGGCTTTTTAGGCGCGCCTATCTTTTCCACGTCGCGGCCGATGCGGATGAAGCGGAACATGCTGTTGGCGGATTTCGCGAAAGCTGCCTGGGGATCGGCATCCAGCGCGTCGAAGAGGATCACGCCTGCGCCGCCAAGAGCGTGGGAGATTTCGTCGCTCTCCTGTTTATGGCCGGCGATGACGGCCACGGGGATTCCTCGCGCGGCGCAGCGGAAAAGGATGCACGAGAGGGCGCGCCCCGGGGCGGTGGAGGCCGCGTTTACGCTCAAAGACCCCGTCACCACGAGCGCCACGCCCTTGAGAAGTTTATCGAAGGCAGCGGCGTCCAACACGTCGTCGTAGCTGCGGGAAAGCTCGCCGCCGGTGATTGCACCAAGCGCGCCGGCAAAGCCCAGGGCAGGATCGATCTCGCGGCCGAGCGCCTGTGCGAGCACCCGAAGGAAGCTCACAGCGCCATTGGGAAGCGGCGCGGGAGCGGAGGCATCCGCGATGATGAAGCGCGCGCTTTTGAGCGCGGGGTTCAGAAAATCGGCATCCGCGGAGGCGATTTGAATCAACTCGTCCGCGCCGCCCGTAAGCTCGTTGCACGCAACATCGAAAAACTTCACGCCGAGCGCCCGCGCGAGGCCAAAGCCGCAGTCGTATACGGCCCTGTCGTGTACACCCACGATGATTTCCCGCAGACCCTCGTCGAGCGCGCGGCGGATAAGTTCACCCGTACCCAAGGATGTTGCGCGGGCGCCGGGCGTGTCGGCGAAATAATCACGGGGGGGCGCGGTATCGATGACGGCGAGTTTGCCGCGCAGCACCGCATATTCGGCTTTTATCTTCGCTTCGTTGTTGGGGGCGGTGATCTGCACGCGGCGCAGCGCCCCGTCGCAGGCGGTGATCAGAGCGCGTGCAAAACCCGCCCCGCCGTAGCTCACCGGCATGGGCACGAGCTTCACGCCCTGGAAATGCTTGCGCGCGGCGATGGTTAAAAGCTTAATCGCGCCCGTGGAGGGCAGCCCGGGTGAATAATCCTCCGGCACAAGCAATATTTTAATGCCTTTGCCTACGGGGGAGCGTCTGCCGCGCTTTTTGGGAACAGTCAGGCCGCTGAGCGTGTCGTCCCCACCCGTGATCTGTCCGTTCTTTTGAACGGTGCCGTAAAAGGAAAGGCCCTCTACGCGCTCCAGTCGGTTGTTTTCAAGATAGGGACGCGTGTGCGTCAGGTACATGCCGATGGCCGCATCCTCGTCGATAGCATCGAACACCTTGCGCATCTGCTTGAGGCTTCCGCCCATGATGACCGCGAGAAAGATATCTCCACTCTCCCGCGCGCTGGATTCAACCGATAGCGGATCGCTGCCGCCGTATATCTGCAAGCCCTCCAGCTCGGATAGCGTGAGGACGGAGAGAATTTCTTCATACACCTGCCGCGCGAGCTCCCGCTCGGGAAGCTCCGACATCGCGGCGAAACGAATGCCAAGGCCGAATCTGGTGATTTTCATAATCGCCCTTTCTGCTGTGCTGTGTTTCTCAATTATATACCGCCGCGCGCATATGGTCAAACGGCCGCAAATGCGGTATGATAATCACCATGGATATATTGTTTCGCAATGCAACCATCCTCACCATGTGCGAGCAGATGCCCGTGATTGAACACGGCTTCGTCGCCGTGGAAGGCGGCGTTATCCGCGCGGTAGGCGCGGGGGAGCCGGTAGAACCTTGGCATACTGCCGCGCGCGAGATCGACTGCCGCGGCGATATCCTCATGCCGGGGCTCGTCAACGCACATACGCACACCGCCATGTGCCTGCTGCGCGGCTATGCGGACGATTATGCCCTGCATACATGGCTTTTTGAGCGTGTTATGCCGGTGGAGACGAAATTGACCGTGCAGGAGATCGTCGCCGGCGCGCGGTTGGGTTTTGCCGAGATGATCGCCTCGGGCACGACCTCTGCGAGCGACATGTACTTTTTTCAGCCCGATGTTGCCGCGCTCGCGTGCGAAGTGGGCATGCGCGTTTCCCTGTGCAACGGCATCATCGCCGCCGAGGGCAAGCTCGACCTTAACGGCCGCTGCTTTAGCGAGTTAAAAGCGCTCGTGCGGGATTTTCACGGCAGGGGGGACGGGCTTGTGCGCGCGGATGCCTCCATCCATGCGGAGTATACGAGCTATCCCGGCGCGTGGGAGAAGGAAACCGAGCTCGCGCTCGAACACGGTCTTGTGATGCACCTCCACCTGTCCGAAACCGAACGGGAGCATTTGGAGTGTCTGGCGCGCCGGGGCATGACCCCCGCAAGGGCGTTCTACGAAAACGGCGTGTTCCATGCGAAAACCCTCGCCGCACACTGCGTGTGGCTCAGCGATGAAGATATGGAGCTGCTCGCCGCTTGCGGCGTGAGCGCCGCGCACAATCCTGTTTCAAACCTCAAGCTCGGCAGCGGCGTCGCGCGAGTATTTGATATGCAAAAGCACGGCATCAACGTTGCGTTGGGCACCGATGGCTGCTGCTCGAACAATTCCCACGACCTTTTCGAGGAAATCAAGCTTGCGGCGCTCCTCGCCAAGGGAATCAGCGGGGACCCCACGCGGCTTTCGGCGTATGAAGCGCTCAAGATGGCCACTGTCAACGGCGCGAAAGCGCAGGGGAGGGAAGGGCAAATCGGTTGCGTGCAAGAAGGCTTCCAAGCGGATTTAATTTTGATTGACACCGCATCCCCTTCGATGTGTCCGGTGCATGCGCCGGATGCCGCCGTGGCCTATGCCGCCAAGGGAAGCGATGTGCGCTTGACGATGATTCGCGGCAAAATCCTCTACGAAAACGGGGCGTTCACGACGATCGACATCGAACAATCAATCAGCGAGGTGCGGCAATTTGCCCGCCGCCTGCAAAAGGAGAACCGGTAGATGATCACATTCCAAGGGATCCGGGAAAATCCGACGATCCGCACGTATATCCGGGAGGCGGACTCCCTCCTCGGGGCGATGGGCTTCACCGAGCACAGTTTCGCCCACGCCGGCAAGGTGGCGGATACGGCCAAATACATTCTAATCACGTTGGGGTATGACGAGCGCGAGGTTGAGCTTGCGCAAATCGCCGCCTGGATGCATGACATCGGCAACATCGTCAACCGCGTGGAACACGCGCAAAGCGGGGCGTTGATGGCGTTTCGCATCCTCGATAATCTCGGTGGCGATCCTACGGAAATCGCACACATCGTCTCTGCGATCGGCAACCACGATGAGGGCACAGCCGAACCCGTGAGCGCCATCACGGCGGCGCTCATCCTTGCGGATAAGACCGACGTGCGTCGCACGCGCGTGCGGGAGCGGGACGCCGCCAAGTTCGATATCCACGACCGCGTCAACTATGCCGTGCGCGAAGGAACGACCTACATCGACAAGGATAAGAAAACCATCGTGCTCGAAATGACGATTGACACGCATTATTGCTCCGTCCTGGATTATTTCGAAATCTTCCTTAACCGTATGCTGCTATGCCGCCGCGCCGCAGAGTTTTTAGAGCTAACCTTTCACCTGGTCATCAACGGGCAAACGCTTCTGTAAAGGGAGGGGGAGACGATGAACGATTCGCAGCGTTGTCTCTATGTGCTTTTTTCGCGCCAAAATACAAAGATCGGGCGCTTTATCCGCATTTTTTTACGCAACAGCCGCTATTCGCATGTGACCGTCGCGCTCGATGAAAACCTTTACGCCATGTACTCCTTTTCTAGGCTAAGGCATGACTCGCCCTTTTCGGGCAGATTTACGCGCGAGTATCCCGCCCACTTCTTCATCGGCGGGAAGGACCTTACGGTCAAACTTTGCCGCGTGGAGCTGGACGAGGAGGCTTATGCCCGCGCCCTCTCGCGCATCGAGCACTGCAAAACGCACGCGCAACGCACGATCTATAACCTCTATGACGCGTTTGCGCTGCCTTTTCGGCGGCGGGTGCGCCTGAGGGACGCCCACACCTGCGTGGGTTTTGCAGCCTTCCTGCTGGGCATGGATGCCCGGGTGGACAGTATCGGCGCGCTCGAAGAGGCACTCGAGGGTTCCTGCGTGTACGAAGGCAGCCTGCGGGCGCTGCTCGCGCAAAAGGACGCGCCGCTCTCGCAGCAAGAGGACGGGTATTTTGAGCGGCGTGGCTTTCGCGCAGCGGTGAGGGACTTACTCGTGCTGCAAACGCGGCTCTGGCGCAGGTATCGTAACGCGTCCGCACGCGGGAGTTGAACGCCGCCGCCGATTAGGCGGAAAAGATCCGGTTTATTGGGCTATGAATAACGGGAGACCACGAAAGATGTCTGTTGAAAAAGTGCGCGCATACCTCGCGCCCTACGGCGTGGCGGAGCGCATCCGCGAGTTTGATGTTTCCAGCGCAACGGTGGAGCTTGCCGCGCGTGCCGTGGGGGTGGAGGAAGCCCGCATCGCCAAAACCCTCTCCTTTCGAGATGGGCAGGGATGCCTGCTCGTCGTTGCCGCCGGGGATGCGCGCATCGATAACCAGAAGTTCAAGGCGCACTTCGGCATGAAGGCGCGCATGCTCGCAGCCGATGAGGCCGTAACCCTTACGGGCCATGCGGTCGGCGGCGTATGCCCCTTCGCGCTTCCTCTGGGCGTGCGGGTCTGCCTGGATGTTTCGCTCAGGCGCTTTGAAACTGTTTTCCCCGCGGTCGGCAGCGCAAAAAGCGCCATCGAGCTCAACCTGGAGGAGCTTGAGCGTTGCTCCGGCGGCACATGGGTGGACGTGTGCGCGTGAGGGCGCAATCAAATGAATCAAACGGCCTTCGCTCATTGATGCGAAGGCCGTCTTTTATTGGGGCAACCCCAATCAAATAAGCGCTAAATCCGCGGGTTAATCATCCACGTCGAATGCTTCGAGCTTCTTCGCGGGCGGCGTGGGTTTCGCATCTCCATACTTGGTGAAGCTGATGGGGATGAGCGCGAGCAGCACGAACACGAAGCCGTAGGGGAACAGGGCGGGGTTGCCAAAGGCATCGAGGAACACGCCCACGATAAACGGCGTCACGGTCTGCACGGCCATGGAAACGGTGTAGTAGAAGCCCGTGTATTTGCCCACGTTGCCTACGCGGCTGATTTCCCAAACCATCGGGAAAGTGTTGACCGTCACGCTCGCCTGCGCGAAGCCGATGAGGGCAAAGAGAAAGTAGAGCCCAAAGGTGAACTCGCCCGCGTAGAACGTCGCAAACGCAAAGCAGGCGGCGGCAACGATGAGGCCGATGCGGATCATGTTCTTGCGCCCTAGCTTTGCGCTGAGCATGCCTATGGGCAGGTAGGAGATCACGGCGGCGACGGTCGCCACCATCAAGCAGGTGGAGGCGTGGTTGAGCCCGCCGGACCAGGTGGCTGTGGCGTAGCTGGTGAAGAAAGTCGTCACCGCGTTGTAGCCAAGGAACCAGAGCCCGATGGTCGCGAGGATCAAAACCAGGCTTTTGAAAACGGGCGGGGGAAGTTTCTCCTTGCCGTCGACCACCTCGGCGCGGCCCTGGTCCTCCTCGACGGGCACGCCGTAGTTGATGTCCTTCATTTCCTGCACGAGCTTTCTTTCGGGCAGGAAGGCGCGAAGAACGCTCACGGCCACCGCCATCAATAGCGCCACCGCGAGGAACAGGTAAAAGTAATTGGGGACGCCATCAGACCCCGTGCGCACGGCAAATTTCATCATCGCGAGCGTATACACGCCGCCAAACGCACCCATCAGGTTGATGACGGCGTTGCCCTGGCTCCGCAAGGGTTTGGGCGTAACATCCGCCATGAGGGCGACAGCGGGCGAGCGATAGATGCCCATCGATACGAGAAGCGCGCCCAACACGAGGAAGAAAATCAGCAGCGACTGCCCGTGCGTCATCGAAGCGTGGTTGTTGTCGATCATGGGAATCGCCATCATGAAAACGAGCGCCAGCGCCGTACCGATGAGGATGAAGGGCATGCGCGTGCCTTTTTTATCGGATAGCGCACCAAACAGCGGCAGTAAGAATAAAGCAAGCAGGTTATCCGCACCCATGATTAGGCCGCGCGTTGCGTTGTTGAGGCCATAGGTATCGCGCAGAATCAGGGGGATGATGCCGTCGTATAATTGCCAGAATGCAGAAATGGAAAAGAATGCGAGCCCCACAAAGAAGGTTCGTTTGTAGTTCAGTTTCATGTGATACCTCCGCCATAGAATATGAAATGGTAAATGATAGTATATAGATTATACCACAACCCAAACGCCGTGCAATGCGCTTCTTGTCTTTTAAGAGCGTTGTGCTAAAATAAGGCTGAAAGCAACAACATGAAGGAGCATAGCGCATGTACGATTTTGATACCGTCGTGGACAGGAACGGGACTGGGTCCATGAAATGGGATACCGCGCCGGCTATAACCAAGCAGGCGGGCACCATTCCGCTTTCGGTCGCCGATATGGAGTTCCGATGCCCGCCCGAGGTGCGCGAGGCCATGCACCGCGCAGTTGACCACGGCGTATACGGCTATACCTTGCCGGACGATGCCTATTTCGAGGCGCTCTCCGGCTTCCTCAAACGCAGGCACGGCTGTGAGGTTGAGCGAAGCGCGCTCCTGGTGACCAACGGGGTCGTGAGCGCCCTGGGTCTCGCGGTGCGCGCGCTGTGTGAGCCGGGCGATGGCGTCCTCATCCAGCCGCCCGTCTACGCGCCGTTTCTCGATGCCATCGAGCAAAACGGCAGGAAACCGTATTTTAACGAACTCGTTTTGCGGGATGGAAGATATGAAATCGACTTTGCGGATTTCGAGCGCCAATGCGCGCGGGAAAACGTAAAGCTCCTCGTCCTTTGCAGCCCCCACAACCCGGTGGGGCGCGTGTGGACGCGCGCGGAGCTCATGGAGATGGCGCGCATTTGTAAGGCCAACGGCGTGTTTATCCTTTCGGATGAAATCCATGCGGATATCGTATTCCCCAGGCATGTCCACACCACGCTGCTCAACATCCCTGATGCGCGTGATCGTTGCGCCGTGTGCATGGCCATGAGCAAAACCTTCAACCTCGCGGGGCTTTCCTGCTCGGAGG